>NZ_JBHXTQ010000005.1:68907-176795 GCF_042677305.1 Kitasatospora sp. NPDC127121
CGGCGTCTCGATCCTCCACACCCCCCAGACTTAAATGTCGGTGCTGGGCCTCCTCGCCCGCAAGCTCTCCCCCCTCGACTCCGCCGGGGCTTGTCGTAGGCCGATGTAACTATTACAGTTACGACATGGAGAGGGGTGATGGGCGGCATGAGTGCGAACAGTAGGTTGACCGTCGCCGCGCACGCCCTGACCTGGATCGGGCTGTACCAGCGCCGTGGTCACGAGGTCGCCACCTCCGAGCAGATCGCGACGAGCGTCAACACCAATCCCGTGGTGATCCGCCGCCTGCTGGCCCAGCTGCGCAAGGCGGGCCTGGCCGACTCGCGAAGGGGTGCCGGGGCCGGCTGGACGCTGTCGCGGGACCTGTCGGCGATCACCCTGCTCGACGTCTACGAGGCGGTGGAGCCGGGGCCGATCTTCGCCCTGCACCCCGCCACGCCCGACCCCGAGTGCGTCGTGGGCCACGGCATCGCTCCGGTGATGGCCGCCGTCTACGGCGGGATCGAGGCCGCCCTCCGCCGGGAGTTGGCGGGGACCACGCTGGAGGATGTGCTGCGCGACGTGCTGAAGGCCGCCTAGCCTCGGCCGTGGCAGTGCTTCCTGCGCCGCTTCCCGCGCCGCTTTTTGTGCCCAGAAATGTAACAAGAATAGTTACGTCAAGATTCGGAGAATCTCATGGGACAGCTGGACAACAAGACCGCCCTCGTCACCGGCGCCTCCACCGGCATCGGCCTGGCCATCGCCCGCCGCTTCGCCGCCGAGGGGGCGACCGTCTACCTCACCGGCCGCCGCGAAGCCGAACTGGCGGCCGCCGTCGAGCAGGTCGGCAGCCGGGGCATCGGCGTCCGGGGCGACGTGTCGAAGCTCGACGACCTCGACCGGCTCTTCGCCGAGATCACGGAGCGCAGCGGCCGGCTCGACATCGTCGTGGCCAACGCCGGCCTCGGGGACTTCGGCCTGCTCGGCGAGATCACCGAGGAGGAGTACGACCACACCACCTCCGTGAACCTCAAGGGCACGGTCTTCACCGTGCAGAAGGCCCTCCCGCTGCTGTCGGCCGGCGCCTCGGTGGTCCTGCTCTCGTCCAGCGCGGCCCTGCGCGGCGTCCCGGGCCTGGGCGTCTACGCCGCCACCAAGGCCGCGATCCGCAGCCTCGCCCGCACCTGGGCCACCGAACTCGCCGGCCGGGGCATCCGGGTCAACGCCCTCACCCCGGGCCCGGTCGCGACCCCCGGGGCCGACGAGCTGCGGGCGGCGTACCCCCAGGTCGATCAGGCCGTCGCCACGACCCCGCTCGGCCGCATCGGCCGACCCGAGGAGGTCGCCGCCACCGCCCTCTACCTGGCCGGGGACCAGAGCTCCTTCACCACCGGCGCGGAACTGCTCGTCGACGGCGGCGTCACCCAGCTCTAGGGGTTTCACCTCGGGACAGAACCTGAGCGGAGTGGAAAAGCGGAGTGGGAAGTCGGACCCGCCGACTTCCCACTCCCTCACCGGACTTCGGTCAGCGGCACAGGGCCGTGTCCACGACGTTCTCGACGTGCTCCGAGCCGGCGGCGTCCGGCGGGACGGTGGTCACCGCGATGTTGACGGCGCGGCCGTCGTCCGTCGCCCCGCCCCGGGTCTCGTAGCCGGGGATGTCGCCGCCGTGGCCCCAGTAGACGCCGCCGCAGGACAGCGGCCGGCTGATGAGCCCCAGGCCGTAGGCGGCGCCGCTGTCGCCGATGGGGACGGTGGTGCGCATCTGGGCGAGCTGGGCCGGTTGCAGGAGGCGGCCGCCGAGGAGGGCGGTGAAGAACTGGTTGACGTCGGAGTTGGTGGAGATCATCTGGCCCGCCGCCCCGCCCGCGGAGGGGTCCATCTCGGTGAAGTCGATCAGGTGCCCGTCGGCCGCGTCCTTGCGGTAGCCCTGGGGGTGGGCCTCGCGGATGGTCCGATCGCCCTGGGCGGGGTAGTAGGTGTGCCGCAGGCCGAGGGGCTTGATGATGCGCTGGTCGATCTGCTCGGCGATGGGGCGGCCGGTGACCTTCTGGACGACCAGGCCGGCGAGCACGTAGTTGGTGCTGCTGTACTTGAAGCCCGCCCCCGGGGCGAAGTCGGCCTTGTGCTGGAAGGCGATGTCCAGCAGGTCGCGCGGCTCGAAGTACCGGTGCTGGAGGGAGGGTTCGTCGAGGTCTCCCTCGTAGTCCGGGAGCCCGCTGGTGTGCTGGAGGAGCTGGCGGACCGTGATGTGGCGCCCGTCGATGCCGTCGCCGCGGACCAGGCCCGGGAGGTAGGACTCGACGGGCTCGTCGAGGCCGATCTTCCCCTCGCCGACCAGCTGCAGCACGACCACCGCCGTGAACGTCTTGGTGTTGCTGCCGATCCGCACCTGGCCGTCGACCGGCACCTTCGCGCGGGTGGTGACGTCGCCGACCCCCGCGGTGTAGGTGCGGGTGCGGCCGTCACGGCCCTGGACGCTGGCCAGCGTGGCGGGCAGGCCGTCGTCGCGGACCAGCGCGTTCAGCCCCTGCTGGACGCTGTCCGGGCGGGGGGCGGCGGCCGCCGTGGACGGCGCCAGCGCGGTGCCCGCGGTCATGACGCCGACGGCCACCGCGGCCGCCGCCGCCACGACGACCCCGCGCCGACCGGCCTGCGGGCGCCGGAAGGAAAGCCCGGAGGAAAGCCGGGACGAACGCCAGGAGGAAGGTCGGGAGGAAAGCGGCTGCCACATCTGCTCACGCACGAGTCAACTCCGGTGCAATCAAGGGGAGGCCGGGAAGTCCTCCCCGGCTGTGATCGCCAGTCTGCTCGGGCGGCCCGCCGATGACCTCCCTCGACCGGGGGAGCACTTTCTCCCACGTTTCCGCGATGCGCACCGACCGCCCCGCACGCCGACCGCCCCGCACGCTGACCGCCCCGCACGCTGACCGCCCCGCACGCTGACCGTCCCGCACGCCGACCGCCCCGCGGGCCTGGTCGGGCGGTCGTGGCCGCCCGGTCGTGTTCAGCCGGTCGTGTTCAGCCGGTCGCGCCGACCGCTACTCGGACAGCATCTTCACGCCGGCGTCCGGCAGCTTGGCGCCGTTCTTGTCGAAGAACTGCCACGACGTCACCTTCTTGCCCGGCTGCTCGGGGACCACCAGCCGCTGGTACGGGGAATCCCCGACGGCCTTCAGCCACGGCTCCATGACCGTGCCGTCCGACCAGGTCACCAGGACCTTGCCGACGTCCGGGCCGAGGGCCATCACGGCGAGCTTGATCGGGAGCGGACCGGGCGTGCCGGACTTGTCCCGGGCGCCCATCAGGCCGCCGCTGAACGTGTCGGCCATCCGCGGGTCGAGGTGGCCCGGCGCCGGGTAGCTGCCCGCGTTGTCGTGCGGCTGGCGCACCCCGTCCAGGGTGACGTAGTCGTTCACGACGTCCTCGTTGGGCTGCCAGTACTGCTGGACGTACGCCTCCGTCGGCTTGTCGAGCGAGGAGTCGACGGCGTGGCGCTCCTCCCAGACGGCCACCGCCTGCTCGTACGCCCGCTCCTTCGGGGCGACCGGCCAGAGCGCCGTCCAGAGCTTCCACGTCTTGCCGTCAGGGGTGTTGCCCTGGGCGAGCGTCACCCGGACCGGGGTGAACGGGTCCCGCTCGGCCGTCGCCGTGCCGGACGGCTGGGCGGCCGGGCCGCCCCCGGTGCCGCCGCCGGGACCGCCGTTGGCCGGGACGAGCGCCTGGGCGCCGCTGCTCGCGGGGGAGCTGTGCAGACCCGCCATCGTCCCGCCGCCCAGCACCACCACCGAGGCCAGTGCGAGCGCGCCGACCACCGACCGGCGACGGCGCCGGATCCGGCGGCCGCCCGCCATGATGTCCGCCATCGGCGCCGGGCTGATCCTGGCCCCGGCCGCCACCTCCGCCAGGCCGAGTCCGACCCACACGTCGCCGTCGTCGCCCGCCGCGCCCATGCCGACCGTCCCGCCGTTGCCGCCCGCGCTCATACCGCACCTCCGATGCTCGTCATGCCCTTGATTTCCTTCAGCGCTGCGGCCCCCCGCAGTCTCGCGATCCCCTTGGCCGCGTGGCTGCGTACGGCGCCCGTCGAGCAGCCCATCGCCTCGGCGGCCTGACTGTCGCTCAGGTCCTCCCAGTACCGCAGCACCACGGCCTCGCGCTGGCGGGCCGGCAGGGCGGCCAGCGCCGTCATCAGCGCGCCGCGCTGGTCGGAGCGGGCGTAGCAGTCCTCTGCTCCGGCCTCGTCCGGCACGGCGTACACCAGCAGCTCCGGCGCGCGGCGGCGCCAGCGGCGGGCGTGTTCGTTCACCAGGATCCGCCGCACGTAGCTGTGCGGATCGCCGGCCCGTCGCACCTTCGCCCAGGCCGCGCAGGCCTTCTCCGCCGCGGACTGCACCAGGTCCTCGGCCGCGTACTGCTCCCCGGCCAACAGGTACGCCGTCCGCAGCAGCCGTGGCCAGGCCCCGACGATGAACGCCTGGAACTCCTCGTCCCGGTCGGTCTTCGTGCCTCCCATGAGCACCTCCTCACCCACCTAGAGCCCGGAAGCGGCCCAAAGCGCTTACTCCCTCCGATCACCAAACCGGTTGGCGTCCCCCAGAGGCGTCGATACGATCCGCGGATGATCCTCTCCCATGACGTATCTCATGACCTGCCGGGCGACCGCCCCACCGTGGTGCTGCTGCACTCGTCCGTGTGCGATCGGAGGATGTGGGACCCGCAGTGGCAGGGGCTGGTCGACGCGGGCTACCGGGTGATCCGGGGCGACTTCCGGGCCTTCGGCGACACGCCGCCGGCCGACGCCCCGTACAGCGACGCGCAGGACGTGCTGGCGCTCCTCGACCACCTGGGCGTCGAGAGCACCGCGCTGATCGGCGCCTCGTACGGGGGGAAGATCGCCATGGACGTGGCGGCGCTGCGCCCCGGGGCCGTCACCGCGCTGGCCCTGCTCTGCTCCGGGGCGGCCGAGCACGTCGCCGGCGACGCCCTGATGTCCTTCGCCGCGCGGGAGCGGGAACTCCTCGCGACCGGGGACGTCGAGGGCGCCGTCGAGCTCAACGTCGAGACCTGGCTCGGCCCGGAGGCGGGCGACGAGGCCCGCGAACTCGTCCGCCGGATGCAGCGGCGCGCCTTCGAGGTGCAGGCGGACGCCGAGATCGGCCCCACCGACGACGAAGCGGACCTCTCCCGGATCACGGCGCCCTGCCTGGTCGTGACCGGCGGCCACGACGTGGACGACTTCCGGCAGATCGCCGACTCCTTGGCGACCCGGATCCCCGGCGCCCGCCGGCTCGAACTGCCCTGGGCCGGCCACTTCCCCGGCCTCGAACGGCCCGAGGAGACCTTCGAGTTGCTCACCGGATTCCTCCGCGAGACGGCGTAGGCGCCCCGAGGAGCGCTGCCTCAGCCGGCGGAGTCGCGCCGGTCGGGGCAGGGCGGGTCAGGGCAGGGCGGGTCGGGGCAGGGCGGGTCGGGGTAGGACGGATCGGGGCAGGCCTGGCCGGGGAAGGCCGCGTCGGGATCGTCCAGCAGCAACTCCAACAGCGGTACGGCCGACTCCAGTTGGCGGCACTGCTGCGGGGTGAGCCGCGCGCTGCGGCGGGCCAGCAGGGCGGAGCGCTCCCGGCGGATCCGGGTGATCGCCGCCAGGCCGGCCGGAGTGAGTTCGAGCAGCTGGGAGCGGCCGTCCAGCGGGTCGGGGGTCTTGGCGATCAGGCCGTCGGCGGTCAGCGGGGCGATCGTGCGGAGCACGGACGGCACGGCCACCCCCTCCCGCGCGGCGAGTTCGCCGAGCCGCAGCGGGCCGTGCACCTCCACCCGGGCCAGGGCGGAGAGTTGGGCGACGGTGAGGTCCTGGCCGCCGGAGGCGCGGGCCATCTGCCGGTTGAGCCGGCCGATCGCCAGGCGCAGCCGGACGACGGCCTCGGCGGAGAGACCGGCCTCGGCCTCGGCCTCGGCGTCGGTCGCGGTGTCGGCGCCGGTCACGGCATCGCGTCCGGTCATGGCCTGCGGGCCTTTCCGCGCGGTGCGGGCCGGCTCACACCGGGCCGTTCGGCGGGCCCGGCCGCGCCCGGCCGGGTGCGGCGGGTGTGGCGCGGCCCGGTCCGCTCGCGGACCAGCGAGGCCGCTGCGGCGACCAGCGACATGGCGATCGCCAGCCAGAACACCACGACCAGGCCGTCGTGGAAGGGGCCCGAGATCAGTTGCGGGAAGAACTCCCGGCCGGTCAGCGTCCGGGCGTTGGCCGCCGGCAGCATGCCGAGCACGTGCGGGCCCAGCAGCTGCTGGATCGGGTTGTACCCGAGGAACGCGGCGAAGAGCGTGCCGACCGGTGGCAGCGAGGCGATGGTGTGCGCGTCGGCGGCGGGCACGCCCTGCGCGGTCAGTCCGGCGGTGAGGGTGTGCGGCAGCGAGCCGGCCAGGCCGGCCACCATCAGCGAGAAGAAGACGCCGATCGAGAGCACCATGCCGGCGTTCTGGAAGGTGGCCCGCATGCCGGAGGCGGCGCCGCGGGCCTCGGCCGGCACGCTCGACATGATCAGCGAGGTGTTGGGGGCCGCGAACAGGCCGCCGCCCAAGCCGTTGAGGAACACCAGGACGGCGAACCACGGGTAGCCGAAGTCGGTGGGCAGGAGCAGCAGTCCGGCGAAGGACAGGGCCATCACCACCAGTCCACCGGAGGCGAACAGCCGGGCCCCGGCCCGGTCGGAGAGGTAGCCCGAGACCGGCCCGGCGGCCAGGAAGCCGACGGTCAGCGGGACGAGGTAGATGCCCGCCCACAGCGGAGTGTCGGCGTAGTCGTAGCCGTGCAGCGGCAGCCAGATCCCCTGCAGCCAGATGATCAGCATGAACTGGAGGCCGCCGCGGGCGATCGAGCCCAGCAGGGTGGCCGCGTTGCCGCCGGCGAAGACCGGGTCGCGGAACAGCGCCAGCGGGAACATCGGCTCGGCGACCCTGGACTCGACCAGGCAGAAGGCGATCAGCAGCGCCACGCCGCCGGACAGCCCGCCCATCACCCAGGGGCTGGTCCAGCCCATGGTGTGGCCGCCGTAGGGCTGGATGCCGTAGGTGATCGCGGCGAGCAGGGCGGTCAGGCCGACGGCGAAGGTGACGTTGCCCCACCAGTCGATCCGGGCGGGCCGCCGTACGCCGGTCTCGCGCAGCGACCGGTAGGCCCAGACCGTGCCGAGGATGCCGATCGGCACGTTGACCCAGAAGATCGACCGCCAGTTCCACTCGGCCAGCAGCCCGCCCAGCACCAGGCCGATGAAGGAGCCGGCGATGCCCGCGACGATGTTCACCCCCAGCGCCATGCCGCGCCGGTGGGCCGGGAACGCGTCGGTGATGATCGCGGCCGAGTTGGCCATCAGCATCGAGCCGCCGATCGCCTGCACCACCCGCCAGCCGATCAGCCACAGCGCGCCCGGCCCGCCGTGCAGCGGGTCGAGGGAGAGGGCCACCGAGGTGAGGGTGAAGATCAGGAAGCCGGCGTTGTAGATCCGCACCCGGCCGTGGATGTCGCCCAGCCTGCCGAGGGTGACCACCAGGACGGCGGTGACCAGCATGTAGCCCATCAGCATCCACAACAGGTAGCTGACGTTGCCGGGTTGGAGCGGGTCGAGGCCGATGCCGTTGAAGATCGCGGGGAGGGAGATCAGGACGATCGAGGCGTTGACGGTGGCGATCAGGGTGCCGAGCGTGGTGTTGGAGAGGGCGACCCACTTGTACCGGGGATGGTCCGCCGCCACGGCTCCGCGGACCGCGCGGACGGGCCGGCGCCTGCCGTTGTTCGGGATCTTCGTCGCCACCGCTGCCCCCAGATGAGTGGCAGACCGGGGCCGCCAGTCGGAGAGTACTTCGATAGCTTTCGCTAACTAACGATAGTCCGACCGCCCCACTGCCGGTAGCCCGCAGGCGTCCCGGAGGCCGCCACCGGCCACCGGCCACCGGCCCGCTCCCGCGCTGCCGGGGCCCGGCGGCCGGTTCGTGCCCGCGGGCCCGCGTCCGCAGGCCCGGCTGCTTTCCAACGCGGCGCATACACATTTCCGCCACATTCCCGCAGCGCTGCGCCGCCTTTTCGCGGCGCCGGATGTCCGAATTGCCTGACCGGGGCGGCTTCGTGTCGAATTCCTTGGCATGACCACCTTCTCGTTTTCGTCTGTCGCAAGTAAAACTTCGCAAAGAATGGCTCTCCGCAGGGGGGTCACTGACCTGCGCAATCAACATATTGTTGCAGCTCAGAGGCCTGATGATCACCCTTCGCCATAAGGGTGTAACCGGTCGTGTCCGCGCCGACCGGCATTCTGCAGGAGTACGGTTCCGGAGGAATCGCCGGGCGTGCTCGCGAGTAAAGCCGAGCAGCCTTGCGGGACTATTCGCCATGCCGTGAAAAGCCGTACCGGGAATTGGTGCGAAGTATGGGTCAGAAAAAGGGTGAGCCGGGGGCCTCCGAGGCCGCCCGCCCGATATCCCTCAAGTTAGCCGTCGAAGTCCTGCGCGGCGTCGCGCAGGTGGACTTCATGCCGTCCGCCGTCTGCGGCCTGTTCTTCGTGGCCGCACTCTTCGCGGCCGGCTGGCGCTACGGCGTCTACGGCCTGCTCGGCAGCGCCGTCGGAACCGCCGTCGCGTACGGCCTGCGGCTGGCGCGCGACGCCGTCGAGGCCGGGCTGCACGGCTACAACGGCTGCCTGGTGGCGCTGGGGTGCGCGGTGTTCCTCGGCCCCGACCACCCCGCCACCGTCGCGGCGGCCGTCCTCGGCGCCGTCGTCGCCGTGGTGGTCACCGCGGGCCTCGGCGCGGTGCTCGACAGCTGGAAACTGCCCGCGCTCACCGCGCCGTTCTGCCTGGTCGCCACCGCGACGACGGCCGCGGCGCCCGGCTTCCGCCACCTGTGGCACGGCGCCGGCGCCCCGACCGCCCTGGCCGGGCCGGCCGCCGGCCCGACCGGGCTGACCTGGGACCAACTGTGGCACGGGTTCTTCGCCAACATCGGCCAGATCTTCTTCATGCCCCAGTGGTACGTCGGCCTGCTGTTCCTGGCCGGCATCTTCGCGGCCAGCCGCCCGGCCGGCCTGCTGGCCTGCGCGGGCAGCGCGACCGGGCTGCTCACCGCCTGGGCGCTCGGCGCGCCCGCCGACGCCGTCGGCCAGGGGCTGCTCGGGTACAGCGGGGTGCTCGTCGCGATGGCGCTGTGCGGCGTGTTCGTCGCCCCCGGCGGGTGGAGCGCGGCCTACGCCGTCCTCGGCGCGGCCGCCGCGACCGTCCTGACCCCGGCGCTGGCCGCCGCCACCGCGCCGTTCGGCGGCCACGCCTTCACCTGGCCGTTCGTCCTGACCACCATGCTGTTCCTGGCGGCGGTGCCGGCCATTCCCCGGCTGCGCAGAGTCTGACCGGGTTTCGGTAGCCCGAATTCCCGCCCGTGACAGGCGTGTTCATTCGGAGTTCCTGCGGAGTTCCCTCGGAAAGGAAGAGTGATTCCCGTGAATCTCGCCCCGCGTGAGATGGACAAGCTGTACATCTACGTCGTGGCCGATCTGGCCCGCAAACGCCGCGACCGCGGTGTGAAACTGAACTACAGCGAGGCCTGCGCGCTGATCAGCGAGGCGATCATGGAGGGCGCCCGGGACGGGCGCACCGTCGCCGAGTGCATGGAGATCGGCAAGCAGGTCGTCAGCGGCGAGGACGTCATGCCCGGCGTCCGCGAGATGCTGCCGCTGCTCCAGGTCGAGGCCGCGTTCCTGGACGGCACCAAGCTGGTCTCCTGCCACGACCCGGTGGGTGCCTGAGCCATGACGGTACGTCAGGCGGAAGCGGCGACCGGTCCGACGCCCGGGTCGACCTCGGCCCCCACGCCCGCGCCGACCTCGGCCCCGGTACCCGCCGCCACGGTGGTGCTGGCGGGCGGGCACGAGAGCGACGGCGGCCGGGACCTGGCCGCCCTGGTGGAGCGCGAGCCCGCCGTCCACGCCGCGGCCGCCGCCGGCCGGGCGCTCGGCGAGGCCGTCCGCTCGGCGCTGGCCGCCACCGACGGCCCGGTGTGCGTCGTCCCGATGACGCTGGGCCGCGACCCGAAGCTGGTGGCCGACACCGCCCGGGCGCTGCGCTGGCTGGCAGCAGGGGAGGGGCGCGGACGACTCGCCCTGACCGGGGCGTTCGGCGGCAAGGACCACCTCGTCGGCTGGCTGCGGGCCGCGGCCTCCGCCGCCCCCGGGCCCGACGGCGCCGTGCTGGTCACCGCCCCGGCGGCCGGCCCCTTCGAGGACGCGGACCTGTTCCGGATCGCCCGGCTGGTCCGCCAGTACGGCCACCACCGTTGGGTCGAGGTGGCCTTCGCGGGTGGCGACCCCGACCTCGCCGAGGGCGCCGAACGCTGCCGGCTGCTCGGCGCCCGCGAAGTGACGGCCGTCCCAGCCTCGTTCGGACCGGCGCTGCGCACCGAACTGCCCGGGGTGCGGGACGGCGGGCCGCTGCTGCGGCCGTCCGCGATCGCCGGCGTCGTCGCGGCCCGCACCGCGGCGGCCCTGCACCTGCTCGGCCATGGCGAGGACGGCATCCTGGCCGGCCTCGACGCCGAGCACGGGCACGGCTACGCCCACAGCCACGGCCCCGGCGGGGACCACTCGCACGGCCACGGGCACGGCCACGGGCACGGCCACGGTGCCACCGGCGGGCACACCCACGGCCACACACATCACTGAACCGACTGAACTGAACCGACTGAACTGAACTGACAGAGAGGAAGGGCCCGCCATGTCTGGTGGCGCCACGTACCTGTACGGCGACGACCCGGTGGAGATCAACGCCGGTCGCGCCCAGGTCACCATCACGGTCAGCAACACCGGCGACCGGGCGATCCAGGTCGGCTCGCACTACCACTTCTTCGAGGCCAACCGCGCCCTCGACTTCGACCGCAACGCCGCCTACGGCAAGCACCTGGACATCCCGGCCGGCACCGCCGTCCGCTTCGAGCCGGGCGACACCAAGGACGTCACGCTCGCCGAGTTCGGCGGCCACGGCCGCCTGATCGGCTTCAGCAACCTCGTCGACGGCGGCATCAGGTCGGCCGACACCCGCGCCCGGGCGATCGACCGGGCGATCGCCCTCGGGTTCAAGGGCACCAACCTCGACCACAAGGAAGGCGACCGCTGATGGCCACGCTGTCCCGCAAGCAGTACACCGATCTCTTCGGGCCCACCGTCGGCGACCGCTTCCACCTCGCCGACACCAACCTCGTCGTCGAGATCGAGAAGGACTTCAACCAGGGCCACTACGGCGACGAGGCCGTCTACGGCGGCGGCAAGGGCATCCGCGACGGCATGGCCCAGGACCCGGCCGCCACCTCCGCCCAGGGCGCGCTGGACCTGGTGATCACCAACGTCGTCGTGATGGACGCCGTCCTCGGCGTGGTCAAGGGCGACATCGGCGTCAAGGACGGCTTCATCACCGCCGTCGGCAAGGCCGGCAACCCGCACACCCAGAGCGGCGTGCACCCCCGGCTGGTCATCGGCCCCGGCACCGAGGTGATCTCCGGCGAGCACCTGATCGCCACCGCCGGCGGCATCGACACCCACATCCACTTCATCGCCCCGCAGCAGGTGCAGGAGGCGCTGAGCAACGGCATCACCACCCTCATCGGTGGCGGCACCGGCCCCTCCGACGGCACCAACGGCACCACCTGCACCCCCGGCCCGTGGAACATCCACCGGATGTACCAGGCGGTCGAGGACCTCCCGGTCAACGTCGGACTCCTCGGCAAGGGCAACGGCTCGCTGCCCGGCGCCCTGCGCGAGCAGGTCGAGGCCGGCGTCTGCGGCCTCAAGGTGCACGAGGACTGGGGCAGCACCCCCGCCGCCATCGACAGCGCGCTCGGCGTCGCCGACGAGTACGACGTCCAGGTGGCCATCCACACGGACACCCTCAACGAGGGCGGCTTCTTCGAGGACACCCTCTCCGCCATCGACGGCCGCACCATCCACACCTTCCACACCGAGGGCGCGGGCGGCGGCCACGCCCCCGACATCATGCGGATCGCCGGCGAGCCCAACGTCCTGCCGTCCTCCACCAACCCCACGCTGCCCTACACCGTCAACTCGGTCGACGAGCTGCTGGACATGGTGATGGTCTGCCACCACCTCAGCCACGACATCCCCGAGGACGTCTCCTTCGCCGACTCCCGGGTCCGCGCCGAGACGATCGCCGCCGAGACCGTCCTGCACGACGAGGGCGTCATCTCGATCTTCTCCTCGGACTCGCAGGCGATGGGCCGGATCGGGGAGTCCTTCACCCGCGCCTTCCAGACCGCCCACCACTGCAAGGACCAGCGCGGCAAGCTCGACGGCGACACCGAGCGCAACGACAACTTCCGCGTCCTGCGCTACCTCGCCAAGCTCACCATCAACCCGGCCATCGCCTCCGGCACCGCCGACCACATCGGCTCGCTGGAGAGCGGCAAGCTCGCCGACATCGTGCTCTGGCCGATCAACTCCTTCGGCGCCAAGCCCAAGATGGTCATCAAGGGCGGCGTCATCAACTGGGCGCTGATGGGCGACCCGAACGCCTCGCTGCCCACCCCGCAGCCCGTCTACTACCGCCCGATGTACGGCGCGCTCGGCCGGGCCAAGCAGGCCACCCGGGTCTCCTTCATGTCGCAGGCCGCCATCGACCTCGGCGTCCCGGCCCAACTCGGGCTGGACAGCCGGGTCCTGCCCGTGCGGCGCTGCCGCTCGGTCGGCAAGCAGCACATGGTCCGCAACGACGCGCTGCCGAAGATCGCCGTCGACCCGGAGACCTACAAGGTCACCCTGGACGGCGAGCCGGCCACCATCGAGCCCGCCCGCGAACTCCCGCTCAACCACCTGTTCTACCTCGCGTGAGCGGCGCTTCGGGGTCCGGTTCGCCCGGGCCCGGCCCTTCCGGACCCGGGGGAGGCCTCGACGCCCTGCTGGTCAGCCTCCAGCTGACCGACTCCGCCTTCCCCAGCGGCTTCTACACCCTCTCGCACGGCCTGGAGGGCTACGCCCAGGCCAAGGCCGTCACCGCGGACACCATGCCCGACCTGCTCACCGACCTGCTGCGCCACTCGGTCGGCCCCGGCGACGCCACCGCGCTCGCCCTCGCCCACGGCGCCGCCCGGGCCGGTGACTGGGGCCTGCTGGTCGAGGTGGACCAGCGGCTGCACGCCACCAAGCTCAACCGCGAGCTGCGCCTGGCCTCCACCCGGACCGGGCGCCAACTCCTCGACATCGCCCGGGAGTCGATCGGCGGCGAACCGCTGGACCGGTACGCCGAACTGGTCGCCGCCAAGCAGGCCCCCGGCTCCCAGCCGGTGGCCGCAGGAGTCGCCTACGCCTCCGCCGCCGTACCCGTCGACCAGGCCGTCGCCAGCGACCTGTTCGCCTTCTGCACCAGCTTCGTCGGCGCCGCCCTGCGGCTGCGGCTGACCGACCACCGCAAGGCGCAGGTGGTGCTGCGGGCCGCGGCGCCGGTGATCGAGGAGACCGTACGGGCCGCCCTCGACCGGGAGTTGGACGACCTGGGCGGGTGCGTGCCGGTCGCCGACGCGATGTCAGGACGCCACGAACGGGCCGAGGCCCGGCTGTTCGCCAGCTGAACCGCGTCCGGGAGGTGCGGGCGGGCGCCGGAGTGTCGCAGCTCCCGCTCCTCCCGGACGCAGAACCAACGTCACACCGCATCAGAAGGAGACAGCAATGACCGAGAACGTGCTCCGCGTGGGCATCGGCGGGCCGGTCGGCTCCGGCAAGACGGCGCTCATCGAGGCCCTCGTCCCGGTGCTGATCGCCAACGGCCACCGCCCGGCGGTCATCACCAACGACATCTACACCCAGGAGGACGCGCAGCACGTGCGTCGCACCCTGGCCGGCGTCCTCGACCCCGAGCGGGTCGTCGGCGTCGAGACCGGCGCCTGCCCGCACACCGCCGTCCGGGACGACCCGACGATGAACCTCGCGGCCGGCGCCGAGATGCTGGAGCGCTTCCCCGACGTCGACACCCTGCTGTTCGAGTCCGGCGGCGACAACCTCACGCTGACCTTCAGCCCCGTCCTGGTAGACCTCTTCCTCTTCGTCCTGGACACCGCCGAGGGCGAGAAGATGCCCCGCAAGCGCGGTCCGGGCATCACCGAGTCCGACCTGCTGGTCATCAACAAGATCGACATCGCCCAGTACGTCCGCGCGGACCTCGGCATCATGGAGTCCGACGCCCACCGCGTCCGCGAGGGCGGGCCGGTCGTGCTCACCAACTGCCTCACCGGGCACGGGCTGGACGAGATCGCCACCTTCCTGGAGACCTTCCGCAAGGTCCCGGCATGACCGTCACCGTGGCCGCGGGGGAAGCGGTTGCGGGGGAGGCCGCCGAGGCCGCCGTGCCCCGGCTCGATCCGCGGCACTACGAGCCGGCCCGCGTCCCGTACGCCGTCCGCCGGTACGCCGGGACGCCCGACACCCTGGGCGTAGGGCGCCCCGGCAAGGTCGGCCTGCTGGAGCTGGCCTTCGAACGGATCGGCGAACGCACCGAACTCACCGGCCACTACCAGAAGTCGCCGCTGCAGATCATGCGCCCGCTCTACTTCGACCCGGCCCGCCCGGACCTCGCCGTCACCTTCCTGATGTCCACCGGCGGCGGCATCCTCCAGGCCGACCGGCTCCGCACCGACCTGCGCTGCGGCGCCGACACCGCGACCCACCTCACCACCCAGGCGGCCACCAAGGTCTACCGGATGGAGTTCGACTACGCGACGCAGCTGGTCAACCTGGACGCCGGCCCCCGCGCCTACGTCGAGTACCTGCCCGAGCCCGTCATCCCCTTCGTCGACTCCCGGCTCTACCAGCGCACCGTCCTCACCGTCGACCCCACCGCCACCGTGCTGGCCGGCGAGACCGTCCTCGCCGGCCGCCTCGCCCGGGGCGAGCGCAACGCCTACCAGGTGTTCGCCTCCGACCTCGAAGTGCGGCGCCCCGACGGCCAGTTGATCGCCCTCGACACCGTCCGGCTGGAGCCGCCGGAGGCCGGCGTGACCGGCCCGGCGGTCCTGGCCGGCCACGACGTCATGGCGAGCCTCTACGTCGTCACGCCGCTCGCCCCCGCCGCGCAGGTCGCCGACACCCTGCACGAGGCCCTGGCCGGCAGCGGCCTGCTGCACGGCGTCAGCGTCCTCCCGCACGACAGCGGCGCCTGGCTCCGCCTGCTCGGCTCCGACACCCGCGCCTGCGCCGCCGCCCAGCGCACCGCCTGGGACGCCGTCCGCCGGCTCCTCGTCGGCGCCCCGGCCCCGGCCCTGCGCAAGACCTGACCCCGCTCCGTATCTCCCCGTACCTCCCCGTACCTCCCCGTACCTCCCCGAAGCGCCCCGGCGCCTCGGGGAGGGGGCGGCGGGGCGCGGGCGGTCCGGGAGTCCACGCCGCCGGAGGTCTGGGGCACGCCGCGGTCGGTGAGCAGCACACCCGGGGGGCGTCCGGGCGCCGCGACGGCGGGATTCACCCGGTCGGGTGGATCCGGTGGGAGCGCTCCCGGGCGGGCGCGGGCCGGCTGGATAGTGAGGAGGCAGTCGCATTCCTCGCTGTTCGCGTTCTCAACTCGCTTCAAGAGGAGGACACATGGTCGGTACGGCGCACCGGAGCACCGGTGTGGAGGGGGTGGAGGGCGGTGTCGGTCTGACGGCCCTCCTGGTCGCCGCGGCACGCGCGATCGAGACCCACCGGGACGACACCCTGGCGCAGGACGTCTACGCGGAGCACTTCGTGCTCGCCGCGCCGGCGTCCGCGGGCTGGCCGGTCCGGATGCACCAGGTGCCGGACGGGGACGCGAACCCGCTGTGGGGGCGGTTCGCGCGCTACTTCGGTCTGCGGACGAGGGTCCTCGACGACTTCCTGCTCCGGTCGGTGCACTCGGGCGCCCGTCAAGTGGTCCTGCTCGGCGCCGGGTTGGACACGCGGGCGTTCCGGCTCGACTGGCCTCCCGGCTGCACGGTCTTCGAGGTCGACCGGGAGGGCGTACTGGCCTTCAAGCACGGGGTGCTCGGCGGGCTGTCGGCCTCCCCGAAGGCGGCGCGCGTCCCGGTCGCCGCCGACCTGTGCGCCGACTGGGCCGCAGCGCTGACCGAGGCCGGCTTCGACGCGGCCGTGCCGAGCGTCTGGCTGGCGGAGGGGCTGCTCTTCTACCTGCCCAACGGCGTGGAGACGCAACTCATCGACACGGTCGGCCGGTTGAGCGCGGGCGGCAGCGCCATGGCGTACGAGGTCAAGCTGGAGAAGAGCCTGTTGGACTACCGCGAGAGCCCGCTCTACACCTCGACGAAGCACCAGATCGGCATCGACCTGCTCGATCTGTTCGACGCAGAGCCGCGGCCCGACTCCGCGGGCGCCCTGGCCGGCAAGGGCTGGATCACCTCGGTCCACACCCCCTTCGACTTCACCCACCAGCACGGACGCGGCCCCCTGCCCGAGCCGAACGACGCGCTGGAGGGCAACCGCTGGGTGTTCGCGCACAAGCCCCGGGTGTAGCGAGCCACCGGGCGGAGCGCCTCGCTCAGCGGGCGCTCCGCTCCGGGACCAGGACGGGTTTGACCACCCGGCCCGCGTCGCAGTCGCGTTCGGCCTCGTTGACGGCGGCGAGCGGGTACCGGCGGATCAGCTGGTCGAAGGGGAACTTCCCGGCCTGCCACAGCCGGGTCAGCCGGGGGATCAGCAGGGCCGGCACCGCGTCCCCCTCGCAGATGTGGGAGATCCGCCGGCCCCGGTCCAGTGTCCCCGGATCGAGCGGCAGTGTGGTGCGGAGCCGGGCGACCAGCCCGAGGTGGCCGGTCGGGCGCAGGGCCCGGAGCGCCTCGTTGATCAGCGGGGCGGAGGCCGTGGTGTCCAGTGCGTACTGCGCGCCGCCGTCGGTCAGCCGCTGGATCCGCTCGGCCAGTCCGGGCCGGGGGACAGGGTCGGGCCCGGAGGCCTGGTCGGCTGGTCCGGCGCGCAGCGGGATCGCGCCGAACCGCTCGGCGAGGTCCAGCCGTTCGGGGTACCGGTCGACGGCCACGGTCACCGCCCCGGCGGCCGTGGCCGCCATCACCGCGGCCAGGCCCACCGCCCCCGCGCCGAGGACCACGACGGTGTCGCCGGGGCCGGCGCCGAAGGAGTTGAACACCGCCCCGGCACCGGTCAGGAAGCCGCAGCCGAGCGGCCCGAGCAGGTCGACGGGCAGTGAGCGGTCGACCCGGACGGCGTTGCGCGCCGGAACCATCGCGTACTCGGCGAACGAGGACTGGCCGAACCACCGGGGGGCCAGTTCGCCCCCGGCCGCGTCGGTGAACCGCGCCGCGTCCTCCTTGCGCCCGCCGAAGAGGTTGAGCGCGGCGAAGGAGTCGCAGTAGGCGGGGGCCGCGCCCAGGCAGTTCCGGCAGTGTCCGCAGGAGTCGAAGCTCAGCACGACGTGGTCGCCGACGCTCAGCCCGGTGTGCGGGCCGCCGGTCTCCACCACGACCCCGGCCCCCTCGTGCCCGAGCACCGCCGGCAGCGGCGAGCGGCCCGCCGAACGCCGGACCGCGAGGTCGGTGCGGCACATCCCGCAGCCCGCGATCCGCACCAGGACCTCGCCGTCGGCCGGCCCCCCGTTCAGGACCACCTCCTCGACGGCGAACCCGCCCTCGTACGAGCGCAGTACCGCGGCGTCGAACCTCATCGTCACGCTCCTCCGGATCGTCAAGCCTCCTCGGGCCGGTGCACGACGAACGGCCTGAGGTTCCCGTAGAGCCCCCACGGCCCGCCCGCGACGCCGACACCGCTGTCCTTGATGCCCGCGAAGGGCTGGGCGAGGGACAGTTCGGCGTGGTGGTTGATCCACGCCGTCCCGCACTCCAGCCGGTCGGCCACCGCCTCGGCCCGGTCGAGGTCCGTCCCCCACACCGAGCCGCCCAGTCCGAATCCGGTGTCGTTGGCCGCCTCGACGGCCTCGTCGACGCTCCGGTACGCCAGCACCGGCAGGACCGGGCCGAACTGCTCCTCCGTCACCACCGGACTGTCGGCGGGGACGTCGGCCAGGATCGTCGGGGCGAAGAAGTAGCCCGGCCGGTCCAGCCGGTGGCCACCGGCCGCGGCCCGGGCGCCGCCTGCCAGGGCCCGGGCCGTGTAGCGCTCGACCCTGGCCAGTTGGGGGGCGTTGTTGACCGGCCCCAGCCGGGTGCCCGGGTCGAGTCCGGCGCCGACGACGACGCTCTTCGCCCGCTCCGCGAGGGCCTCGACCACGTGGGGGTAGAGCCGGGCCGGGGCGTAGACGCGCTTGACCGCCATGCAGACCTGCCCGCAGTTGCGGAACGCCGCCCAGAACAGCCGGTCCGCGATCCGGTCCACGTCCACGTCGTCCAGCAGGACGGCGGCGTCGTTGCCTCCCAGCTCCAGGGTGACCCGGGCGAGCGAGGCGGCCGCGCCCGCCGCGACGGCCCGACCGGTGGGGACCGAGCCGGTGAAGGTCACGTGGCGGATCCCCGGGTGGGAGGCGAGCCGGGCGCCGAGGGGTTCGCGGCCGGTGACGATCGTCAGGACGCCTTCGGGCAGGGCGGCGGCGAGGACGGACCCCAGCAGCCGGGTGGCGAGGGGGGTGAACGGGGAGGGCTTGAGCACCATCGTGTTGCCCGCGGCGAGCGCGGGCGCGAACTTCGCCGCCGCGAGCTGGAGCGGGAAGTTCCACGGGACGATCGCGGCGACCGGCCCCAGTGGCCGCCAGCGGATCTCGCTGCGCACCGGGCGGCCGTCCGCGATCGGCTGGGGCGCGGGGGCCAGGTCGGCGAAGTAGCGCAGGCGGGCCGCCGTCCGGGCGACCTCGGCGGCCGACTCGGCCAGGGGTTTGCCCTGTTCCCGGGTGAGCAGCGGGGCGAGGTCGGCTCCGGCCGCCTCCACGGCGTCGGCTGCCGCACGCAACGCGGCGGCGCGGGCGGCGGGGTCGGCCCGCCAGCCGCGCCAGGCCTCGTGGGCCCGGCCGACGACGGCGTCCAGCATGTCCGGCTGCTGGTCGGGGGCCTCGGCGAAGGCCTCGCCCGTCGCCGGGTCGACGACGGCGAAGCGCCCGCCGTCGGGCCCGGGCGGGCGGCCGGGCCGGCTCGTCGGCATGCCGGCGGTCAACTCGCGGCGGCGACGACGGCCGCGTGCTCCCGGGCGTGCCGGTCCATCTCCGCCCGGAAGTCGGCCACCAGCTGCGGCCGGATCCTTCCGGCGGTGCGGTCACCGCCCTCGCAGACGGCCCCGCGCACCCCCACGATGTCGGTGCCGATGCGGGTCAGCGTGCCGAGGTCCGCCGCCTTGACGCTGCCCGCGAGCGCGGCGAGCAGGTCGGCTTCGTGGGCCAGCCGGACGAACTCCGCGCAGACCTCGGGCGGAACGTGGTCGAACAGCCTGGTCCCGTCCTTGATCGCGGTGTCGAGCATGGCCGCGTCGGAGCCGGAGCGGCGGGCGATGTCGGGCAGCGCGAGCGGGTTGACGCAGCCGATCCGGTGGGCGTCGGCGTAGCCCGAGGCGACGACGAACGCGTCCGGCCGGTAGTCCTTCACGGCCCGGACGACTCCTCGCATGACGTCGACGGCCTGTTCGGGCGTCGTGCACCCGTAGAGGCCGACCTTGATGTACGTGGCGCCGGAGACGGCCGCACCGAGCGCGGCCTGGGCCACGGTGCCGGGCTTGTACGGGACGTCCCCCACGGTGGCGGACAACGGCTTGTCCGCCGGGACGGCGTCGCGGATCTCCCTGATGACCCACGGGAAGTTCGCGCCGAGCGAGCCCTCGTCCGGCTTCTTGACGTCGACGATGTCGAGGTGCTCCGCCGCCTTCGCACAGTCGAGGGCCTCCTCGACACTGTCCGGGGAGATGAGCAGCAACAACGTGGGCTCCTTCCACCGCAGGTACACCGGCCGGGGCCGGTGTGCGGGGTCGTCTGGATCACGTGCGATCCGCTCATCATTCCTTCGGCCCGCGACCCCCGGTAGGGCGCGCGGAGCCCGAACGGGTCACTCCCGTGGCGCGGCCACCCCTCGGCGCGCCGGACACTCCAGTTCGAACCCGTCGCACGCGAGTGCGGCCGGGTCGCCGGGTCGGGATTCCCGCTCCCGGCCGCCGGGACGGCCGTTCAGGCCTCAGGCCCACCGCTCCACGAAGCGGCGCTGCCAGGGCGTCTCCACCGCGTGCTGGTCGTAGTGCTCCCGGACGTACGCGACGGCCTCGGCGGCCGGGACGCCGTCCAGGATCGCGACGCAGGCGAGGGCGGTGCCGGTGCGGCCGTGGCCGCCGACGCAGGCGAGTTCGACGCGTTCGGTCGCCGACCGCCGCCAGACCTCGCGGAAGGCGTCGGCCGCGTCCGCCCGGTCGGCGGGGAGCCGGAAGTCGGGCCAGCGCACCCAACGGCCCTGCCACGGGAGCGGCTTGGGCGGGCGGCCCAGCAGGTAGAGCCCGAAGGAGGGGTGCGGGCCGGGCGGCAGCGGGCGGCTGAGGCCGCGCCCTCGCAGCAGCCGGCCGGAGGGCAGGCGCAGCACGCCGGGGGCGGCCGGGTCCCAGGGCGTGGTCGGCCCGGTCGGCCCGGTCGGCGCGGGGGTCTCGGGGGTCTCGGTCATCTCGTGGTTCTCCTCAGGACGCGACGTGCAGGGCCGGGGTGCCCGGCATCCCGGCCCGGTGGGCCAGGGCCGCCGCCTCGCCGCGCGAGGAGACGCCGAGCTTGGCCAGGATGTTGGCGACGTGGAACTTCACCGTCGACTCGCTGATGTGCAGCGCCACGGCGATGTCCCGGTTGCGCCGGCCCTGGGCCAGCTGGTCGAGCACCTCCAGCTCGCGCGGCTGGAGGCCGTCCACCGGGTCGGTGGCGTGCGGCCGTTCGGGTAGGCCGAGCGGCAGGTCGACGCTCACCGTGGTGCCCCAGCCGGGGACGGCCTCGATGGCGCAGCGCCCGCCGAGGGCGGCGATCCGGTCGGCGGTGCGGTGGACGGCCAGCGCGTCGGCGGCCAGCAGGCCGGGGCCGTCGTCCCGCACCACCGCCCGCAGCGTGTCACCGGCGAACCGCCAGCTCACGTGCAGCCTGGTCACGGCGTCCTGCTCCAGCATCACGAGGACGGCCGCCCGGACGGCGTCCCGAGCGGCGTGCGCGGTGTCCGCCGGCACGGACCGGCCGGCCTCCGCCGGCGGCGCCACGTCCAGCCGCACCCGGGTGTGCCGCAGCAGCGGGCGCAGCTGCTGGTCGAGCCGGGCGAACGCGGCGTCGGCGGGCTCCTCGCTGAGCGCCCGGTCCAGGTCGGCGCCCCGGCGCAGGTCGAGCAGCGCCGTCACGGCCAGTTCGGTGGCGGCGCGGCGCGCGGTGGTGTCGTCCAGTGCGGCGGAGCGCAGCGGCGCGAGGATCGCGGTGAGCGCGGCGCCGTGGGAGCCGGTGAACTCGGCGATCGCCCGGGCCCGGGCGTTGGCGGAGGCCCGGGAGGCCGCCGCGTGGGTGGGGCCGGCATCGGTGGCGCGGTGGTGCGAGTGGGTGGTGACCAAGTCCCACAGCTGCTGGAGGACGGCGAGCGCCCCGGCCGCCACCGGGTCGGCGCCGCCGTCCCGGACCAGCACCAGCACCGCGGTGGTGGCGTCCGACGCCGACGCCGTGACCACCACGACGGACCTCGCCCGCCCGGCCAGCTGCGCCTCGCCCTGCCAGGCCCGGCCGTCGGCCGTCGCCGAGGTGGTCGTCTCGGCGAGCTTGGCGAGCTCCAGGCCGCTGACGGCGGCGGTCAGCTCGGGCGGGCCGAAGGCGAGCGTGGGGGAGTAGGTGCAGATGCCGCTGAGCTGGGCGATCGCGACGTGCGGGACGAGGGTGGCGACCACCTCGGAGAGCCGGTCCATCAGGTGCGGCCGGGGCGTGCGCAGCACCTCGACGGCGTGCGCCAGCGCCTCCTCGGGGCGGCCCCAGTGCTGCCGCCACCTCTCGTCCACGCTGTTCCCGTCCCTGCCGTTCTCGTTCCCGCCGTCCACGTCCCCGCCCGTCTCGTTGCGCAGGCCCTTGTCAACGCCTGTCAACGCCGATGCCGTCGCCCATGCCGGCCAGCCTAGCCCGGGGGCCGGGGTGGTGGCCTGGCCGTTCGGACAGGTGGAACCATCCGAAAGGCGGGCCTGGCGACCGCCCCGGACGATCCAGGATGGAGCCGACGGAAGAAACAACTCACCGAACCCGCAAGGACATTCCATGACCAAGGCGATCGCCTTCTCCGAGTACGGCGGCGTGGACGTGCTGTGCCCGACCGACGTCGAGCTGCCCGCCCCGGGCCCCGGCCAGGTGCGGGTCGCGGTCCGCACGGTGGGCGTCAACCCGCTGGACCACAAGGTGCGCAGCGGCTCGATGGTGGCGGCCTTCCCGGTCTCCTTCCCGCACGTCGGTGGTTACGAGCTGGCCGGTGTGGTGGAGGCCGTCGGCCCGGACGTGACCGCGTGGGCGCCCGGCGACGAGGTGTTCGGCGCCGTCATGGGCGGCGCGTACGCCGAGCAGGCGCTCGTCGACGCCGACCTGCTGGCCCGCAAGCCCGCCTCGCTGAGCTGGGAGGAGGCCGCGGCGATCCCGGTGGCGGCCGAGACCGCCGAGCGGGTGCTCGGCGTCCTGGGCGTGCGGGCCGGCGAGACGCTGCTGGTGCACGGCGCGGCCGGCGGGGTCGGCACCCTGCTGCTGCAACTGGCCCGGGCGCGCGGGATCACCGTGGTCGGTACCGCAGGCGAGGCCAACCACGCCTACCTGCGCGAGCTGGGCGCGATCCCGGTGGCCTACGGCGACGGCCTGGCGGAGCGGGTGCGGGCCGCCGCCCCGGGCGGGGTGGACCGGGCGCTGGACGCGGCGGGCAAGGGCGGGGTGCTGCCGCTCTCCATCGAGCTGACCGGCTCCGCGGACCGGGTGGTGACGATCGTCGACTTCGCGGGCTCCGCCGAGTACGGCGTCCGCTTCAGCGGTGGGGCGGAGGGCGTCGAGTCCTACCACCAGCGCGCCTATGCCGGCGTGCTGGCGCTGCACGAGGCGGGCACCCTGCGGCTGCCGCTGCACCAGGTGCTGCCGCTGGCGGAGGCGGCCGAGGCGCACCGGCTCAGCGAGCACGGGCACCTGCGCGGCAAGATCGTGCTCACGGTCTGAGGCCATGGGCGCCGGGGGTGCCGGAGGTCGTCGAGGTTCGGCGACCGGCCCGGTGCATTGATCAACTGGTCGATGCACCGGGCTTCCTGACGTGGAATCGGTAGAGTCCGGTGGCATGGTGACTGAGAACACATCAGGGGTGTCGGCGGGCCGCCTGGCCGGGCGGTCCTGCGTGGTGACGGGCGCGGCCAACGGCATCGGCCGGGCCGTCGCCGAACGCTTCGTGCGCGAGGGCGCGTCGGTGGTCGGCACCGACATCGACGCCGAGGGCCTGCGCCGGCTGGCCGACCGGTTCCCGCACGCCGTCAGCACGGTGGTCGGCGACGTGGCCAGCGACGAGGACGCCCGCCGGATGGTCGACGCCGCCGTCGAACGGTACGGACGCCTCGACGTCCTGGTGGCCAACGCCGGGGTGATCCCGCTCATGGAGGTCACCGAGGCCACCGCCGAGGAGTGGGACCAGGTCATGGCCGTCGACGGCCGCGGCATGTTCCTCACCTGCAAGTACGGCATCCAGGCGATGGCCGCCCAGGAACGGCCCGGTGGGGCGATCGTCTGCGTCTCCTCCATCTCCGGCGAGGCCGGCCAGCGCGGCCAGGCGGTCTACGGGCCCGCCAAGTTCGTCGCCTCCGGCCTCACCCGGCACCTCGCCGTCGAATGGGCCGACCGCGGCATCCGGATCAACGCCGTCGCCCCCGGCACCATCGCCACCGACCGCGTCGCCCGCCTGTACGACGAGCCCGGCGGGACGGAGTACCTCGCCGCGATCGAGAAGCGCCACCCCATGGGCCGCCTCGGGGCCCCGGCGGAGGTTGCGGCGGCCGTCCTGTTCCTCGCCTCCGACGACGCCTCCTTCATCACCGGCGCGGTGCTGCCCGTCGACGGCGGCTACCTCGCGCAGTAGCCGTCAGCCCTCGGTGTGCTCGACGCCACCGGCGGTCGCGGCGGCCCCGACGGCCCCGGCGGTCTTGATGGTCCCGACGGTCTCGACCAGGGCGGACACCCCGTCCGGGCCGTGACCGGCCGCGACCGCCCGCCGGGTGACGGCCAGTGCCGCGTCCAGCACGGCGGTGTCCAGGCCGCGCGCCCGGGCGGTGTGGGCGACGTGCGCCAGACCGGCCTCCGCCGAGGCCACGCTGCTGCGGTCACCCGGGTGGCTGCCCTGGTCCGCCCGTTGCGCGAACTCGTCGATCAGGGCCGGCAGCAGCCGGGGCAGGCCCTGTGCGTACGGGGCGAGTTCGGCGCCGCCGATGCCCTCGGCGCGGGCCAGCGCCAGCGCGTGCAGGTAGCCGTGCACGGTGGTCCAGAACAGGTCCAGCAGCGCCGCGTCGAACGCCGCGGCCCGGCCCGGATCCCCGCTGTCGAGCAGCCTGACGCCCCCGCCGAGGGTGCGCAGGGCCGCCTCGTGCGCGGCGAAGGCCCCGGCGTCGCCGCTCAGCAGCACGGCGCCCTCGGGCCGCCCGATGGTCGGGGTGGGGGTGAGGATCGCGGCGTTGAGCAGCCGGAAGCCGCCGGCCCCGGCTCGGGCGGCGTTCGCGCGGGCGTCGTCCGGCGTGACGGAGGTGGCGTTCACCAGCGTGCGGCCGCGCAGAGCGGCCCCGGCGGAGTCCAGGACGGCCCGGGCGGCGGCCTGGTCCCGGACGCAGAGCAGGGCGAGCGGTCCGGCGGCGACGGCCTCGGCCGCCGTCGCGGCGGACCGCGCCCCGAGCGCGCGGAGTTCGGCGTCCCGCCCGGGCGTGCGGTTCCACACCGTCACCGGATGCCCGGCGGCCAGCAGGGCCCGGGCCAACGCCCGGCCCATCGGGCCCAGGCCGAGGACGGCAACTGCGGTGGGGGAGGAGGGGGTTGCGGAAGATCGTTCGGTCGGCATGGCGGCTACGCTAGACCTTCACGTCGACGTCAGAGTCAACGGCGGAGTCGACGTTGGAGCTGGCGTCGGAGCCGACGTCGGCGTCAATAGCGGAGTCAACGGCGGAGTCAGACGAACGAACGAACGAACGAACGAACGAACGAAGGACGGCACGGCATGCGGATCGGAGAACTCGCCCGGCGCACCGGCGTCAGCCCCCGCGCCCTGCGCTACTACGAGGAACAGGGCCTGCTCGCCCCCGCCCGCCGCCCCAGCGGCTACCGCGAGTACGGCGAACCCGACATCGACACCGTCCACGGCATCCGCACCCTCCTCGCCGCCGGCCTCGGCAGCGCCGCCATCGCCCGGATCCTCCCCGGCCTCCCCCGCCCCGGCGCGCGCCGCCCCGGCCCCACCTGCCCCGAACTCCTCACCGGCCTCGCCCGCGAGCGCGCCCGCATCACCCAACAGATCGACGAACTCGCCGCCGCGCGAGGGCTGTTGGACGCGATCATGGGGGCCGACGCGCCGAGCGACCTCATCCGCGCACCCCGCCCGGACCAGGATTCCGCCCGCCGCCCTCCCCGCCGGGCCTGAGCCCTGTCGTCCCGTGGCGTGCGCCCGGCGGGCCCGGGCCGCGCCGCCGGGAGAAACCCGATCGCGTGGCACGCCGCCCTGTGCTGGAGTGGGCGGATGGATCATGAGGACACACTCGCCCTGTTCGACCGCCGACTGAGGCGCGAAGCGAAGCCCGACGGCCCCGGCGCCCGGATCGAGCGGCACGGCGACGTCATCCGGCAGGTCGGCGCCGCCCACGACTGGAACGGCGTCCTGTGGTCGGACCTCGACGAGGCCACGGCGGACCGGGCGATCGCGGCACAGGTGCGGTACTTCACCGCACTGGGCCGCGAGTTCGAATGGAAGACCTACGCCCACGACCGGCCCGGCGACCTCGGGGAACGGCTGCGGGCGGCCGGCTTCACGGCCGAGCCGCAGGAGGCGGTGATGGTGGCCCGGATCGAGGACCTCGCCACCGACACCGCCCTGCCCGAGGGCGTCCACCTGCGTTCGGTGACCGACCGGGCCGGGGTGGACCTCGTGGCGGACGTCCACGAGCAGGCCTTCGGCACCAGCAGCGCCCGCCTGCGGCAGCGGATGCTCGACCAGCTGGCCCGGAGCCCGGAAACCGTCAGCCTGGTCGTGGCGATGGCCGGCGAGCGCCCGGTGTGCGCGGCGCGGATGGAACTGAACCCGGGCACCGAGTTCGCGGGCCTGTGGGGCGGCGGCACCGTCGCCGACTGGCGGGGGCGGGGCATCTACCGGGCCATGGTCGCCCACCGGGCCCGCATCGCCGCCGACCTCGGGTACCGCTACCTCCAGGTCGACGCGAGCGACCAGAGCCGCCCCATCCTGCAACGGCTCGGATTCGCGATCCTGACCACGTCGACCCCGTACGTCCACCAGCCGCCCGCCTCCTCGGACGCCGGCCAGGAGAGCCAGGGGAGCCAGGAGAGCCGGGGGAGCTAGGGGAGCCGCTCGACGATGACCATCGCCGCGTCGTCGTCCAGCCGGCCGCCGACGTGGGCGAGCAGATCGCGGCGCAGGTGCTGGAGCAGGGCGGTCGGGCGTTCGTCCTGCCAGGCGGTGACGCGGTCGGTGAGCGGGTAGAAGCGCCGGTCGGCGTCGCGGGCCTCGATCACGCCGTCGGTGTAGATCAGCAGCCGGTCGCCGGGCTGGAACGGGAAGGTCTCCACCTCGTAGCGGACCGGGGCGAGCTCGCCCAGGCCCAGCGGCGGCGCCGGGCGGCGGGCGGCCAGCGTGGTGATGCCGTCGGGGCGCAGCAGCAGCGGGGGCGGGTGGCCGCAGTCGATCAGTCGGATCGCCGTGCCGTCGTCGGGGATGTCGAGCAGGACGGCGGTGATGAAGGACTCGCCGCTGTCCTCCGGCGGGGCCGCCTCGTCCGGGTCCTCGCCGCTCAGGCGGCGCCGGCGGGCCTGTTCGCCGAGCTGGGCGAGGTCCCAGCAGACGCTGCCGTCCAGGTAGGCGGCGAGCCCGGGCAGGTCGGCGTGCAGGTGGGCGGCGGCGCGGAAGGCACCGAGCAGCAGGGCCGCGTCGCCGAGCGAGGACAGGCCCTTGCCGCGGACGTCGCCGACCAGCAGCCGGGTGCCGGTGGCGGTGCGGGCGGCCGCGTACAGGTCGCCGCCGACCTGCGCCTCGGCCTCGGCGGCCAGGTAGACGGAGGCCAGGTGCAGCGGCCCGATCCGGTCCGGCAGCGGGCGCAGCAGGACCCGCTGGGCGGCCTCGGACACCGAGCGGACCTGGGCCAGCTCGCGCTCGTACCGTTCGCGCAGCGCCCGCAGTCCGATGATCAGGGCGGAGACGACGAGCTGCGCGCCCAACTGGGTCTCGATGTTGGCGCTGGTGAGGCCGTCCCGGAGGATGCCGATGACGGTGAGCGCGGCGAGGGCCAGCAGGGCGACTCCGGCGGTGGCCCGGGCGCCGGCGTAGGAGGCGGTGAGCGCGGGGGCGACGATCAGCAGCGGGCCGAGGTGGATCTGTGCGGGGGAGAGGATGTCGACGACGGTGATCACGACGATCAGCGCGAGCGACAGCGCCGTCAGCGCGCGACGGTCGGGCCGCCGGGGGTGGCGGCGGTCGCGCGGGCGGTCGCGGGGCTGCGGGTCACGGAGACGCTGCCGGAGTGGCACCTTTCCTCTGTACACCGTCGGGGCGGTGCGGCGCACCCCGGGCGCTCCTCGGGTGCACCCCGGAGGCCCTCGGGCGCACTCCGTACAGGGGTCTCAGTACGGGGGGTCTCGGTGCAGGGGGTCTCAGTACAGGGGGGTCTCAGCCCTCTTCGCCGTAGCGGGCCAGGTAGGCGGCGAAGCGGGCGACGTCCTCGTCGGACCAGTCGGTGAAGCGGGCGGTGAAGGCCAGCCGGCGCTGCTCGTTGGCGTCCTGCAGCAGGGCGAGCCCGGCCTCGGTGGCGCGCAGGATCTGGCCGCGCTGGTCGTCCGGGTCGGCCTCGCGCCGCAGCAGGCCGAGCTTCTCCAGGGCGGTGACCTGGCGGCTGACGGTGGACTTGTCGAGCATGAAGTGGGCGGCCACGTCGGCGGCCCGGCAGCCGCCGCGCTCGGTGATCAGGTCGAGGATGCTGTAGGTGACCAGGGAGAGGTCGGGGTGCAGCTGGGAGGCCTTGTGCCGGGCGCGCCGGGCGAAGGCGGTCAGCTCGCGCTGGATGGCGTCGATGGACGACTGGCGGCCGGGCACGGGCGTTCCTACCTCCTCGATATTTGTTGCACTATACAACGGAATCCCCCGGGTCCGCGCGCCGCTCCGGGCCTCCCTGTCCCTGAGTGGCCTGCCAGGCGCGGGCGGCGGCAATCCGGCGGGTCGCACTCGGGTGAGTGGCGAACAGTAGCTCAAGCGCCCTCGGCGGGTCGACATCGGAGACGTTCGCCAACGCCAGTCTGCGTTGCATCGCGACGAACTGCTCGGCGTCCGACGTCAGTTCGAGTGCGTGCCGGTCCGCCCTGGCCTCGATCCGGCGGCTCACCGCGCACTGGGCCGGCCCCGACAGCGCCCCCAGCAGCGCCGCGCACGCCGACAGCAGCGGCAGCGCCCGCGGATCGGCCGCATCCGCCGCCCCCGCCGCCGACAGCAGCGGCTGCCAGGCGCCCAGCACCCCCAGCACGGCCACCGCCGCGGCCGCGCCCACCGCGCCCAGCAAGGTGCCGAACGGCACGTCCCGGTGCTTCACGTGGCCCAGCTCGTGCGCCACCACCAGTTCCACCTCGCGCGGCGTGGCCGTCGACAGCAGCGTGTCGTACGCGACGATCCGGCGGGTCGCGCCCAGCCCCGACACGTACGCGTTGAGCGCGGTGGTCCGCCGCGAGGCGTCCGCCACCAGGACGTCCCGCACCCGTACGCCGTCCCGCTCGGCCAGCGCCAGCAGGGCGCTGCGCAGCGGGCCCGGCGGCATCGGAGTGAAACGGTTGAACACCGGCTCGATCAGCAGCGGGTGCAGGAAGGACAGCGCCGCCGTCAGCACCGCCGCCGCGCCCGCCGCCGGCAGCCACCAGTGCCGCGGCGACCAGGCGGTCAGCGCGAACAGCCCGAGCGCGAGCGGAAGGACCAGCACGAGGGCCAGCCCCAGGCCGCGCAGCGCGTCCACCGCCCAGCCGGCCCAGCCCTGCGTCACCAGCCCGTACCGGGCCCGGACCGCCCGCAGCCGGGCGCCGAACGGCAGCTGCAACGCCTGGCCGAGCACCACCAGGGCCGCCGCGCCCGCCAGCACCCCGGCCGTCCGGGAGCCGCCGAACCAGCCGCCGACGGCCGAGACCAGGCCGGCGCCGGCCGGGGTCAGGCCGAGCAACAGGGTGAGCGCCAGGCCCGCCAGCCGCCCGCCCAGCGCCCAGGGCAGCTGGGCGCGGCGCAGCGCGCGGCCACGGGCGCGCTCGGCGGGGGTGAAGTCGACTGGTGGGCGGCCGGCGGGGGCGGGGCCGGCGGAGGCGGTGGTCTCGGTGTCGTCCATGGGGTGGGTGCGGCTCCGGGCTCTGGCGGACGGGGGCGGGTGGGGCGGTTCAGCATCTCCTACCGCGCCGGGGCGGCGCTCAGTCCTCGGCGCCCGGTGCTCCAGCCGTTGGTGTTCGGCCCGCCGGCGCTGCGCTCGGAATCCGGTGTCGTGCTCGGAATGAAGCCGGTGTTGTGCTCGGAATGTTGCGGAACCGAGGCGGATGGGTGCGGAAGCCGTGCCGTAGGCTGACCGCTTCTGGATCGACCCGGGGGGAACCACTCATGCGCCGTGCCGCGGCCGCCGTCGCGCTGTTCGTCGGCCTGACCGCCATAGCCGCCTGCGGGCCCGACGACCCCGCCCCGGCGCCGGCCGCCGCGCCCGGCTCGACCGCGGCCGCCTCGGGCGGGGCGGCGGGCACGCCCACCAGCCCGGGCGCGACGCCCTCCGGAACCGCCGCCGGGAAGAACGCCGCGCCCCGGCCCGACGGCAGCATCACCGTCGCGTTCGCCGGAGACGTCCACTTCGAGGGCCGCACCGAGGCCCGGCTCGCCGTCCAGCCGCCCGAGCAGGCCCTCGGCCCGCTCTCCCGGACGCTCGCCGACGCCGACCTGTCCGTCCTCAACCTGGAGACGGCGATCACCGGGCGCGGTGCCCCCGAGCCGAAGACCTACACCTTCCGCACCTCGCCCAAGGCGCTCTCGGCGCTCAAGGACTCCGGCGTCGACGTCGTCTCCATGGCCAACAACCACGCCGTCGACTTCGGCGCCGACGGCCTCACCGACACCCTCGCCGCCAAGGACTCCTCGCCGATCCCGGTCGTCGGCGTCGGCCGCAACGCCAAGGAGGCGTACGCCCCGTACGTCACCACCGTGCGCGGCGTGAAGGTCGCCGTCGTCGCCGCCAGCCAGGTCGAGGACCTCACCAACCAGAAGTGGCGGGCCGGCGCCAACAAGCCGGGCATCGCCTCCGCGCTGGACGTCCCCGCGCTGGTCAAGGCGGTCGAGGCGGCCAAGCAGCAGGCGCCCGTCGTCCTCGTCTACCTGCACTGGGGCGACGAGGGCAAGGCCTGCCCCACCGGCCCGCAGACCGCCATCGCCAAGAAGCTCGCCACCGCCGGCGCCACCGCCGTGGTCGGCACCCACGCCCACACCATGGTCGGCTCGGGCATGCTCGGCAACACGTACATCGGCTACGGCTTCGGCAACTTCCTCTGGTACGGCACCTCCAACTACGCCTTCTCCAACGAGACCGGCGTCACCACCCTCACCCTCACCCGCGACGGCAAGGTCACCGGCGAGGCCTTCGCCCCGGCGACCATCGACGACAAGGGCGTCCCCGTCCCGGTCGCCGGCGCCACCGCCGAGGCGGCCCGCAAGCGCCGCGACGCCCTCCGGGGCTGCACCGGCCTCGCCCCGGCCCCGGCGGCTCCGTCGGCTCCGGCGACCGGCGCGACGGGCTGAGTCGTTTCCGGGGGCCCGTGGCCCTATCGTGAGCGACCGGGAGCCGCCCTCAGCTCCCGGTCGCCGTCCGGCAGTTCGCCGCCCTCCAGCCGCCGCGGCACCGCGGCCGTAGGAGGTTCGGTCCACCATCTTGGCGAGACGAAACGTCTCGTACTGGCGCACCCGGAAGCGGCGGCGATCGGGCCGGAGTCGAGGGGGCGGCGGCGAGTTGACGACTGCACAGGGCATCGGCGCAGCCGAACATATGTGTTAGGTTAGGCTTACCTAATATTGCTGGTCGGAGGGGATGTCCGTGCAAAAGTCCGAATTCGCCGGTGCCGTCGCGATGGTCACCGGGGCCGGGCAGGGCATCGGTGCGGCCGTGGCCCGGGCGCTCGTCGCCGAGGGGGCCGTCGTCGCCGCGGTGGACCGCAACCCCGGCCCGCTCGCCGCCCTCGCGGCGGAGTCGCCCGCCGTGCACCCGTACGTCCTGGACGTCGCCGACGGCCGGGCGGTGGACGACACGGTCGACCTGATCGAGCGCCAACTCGGGCCGATCGCCGCACTGGTGAACGTCGCCGGGATCCTGCGCACCGCACCCGTCGTCGAACTCACCGACCAGGACTGGGCGGAGACCTTCGCGGTCAACACCACCGGCGTCTTCCACACCGGCCGCGCGGTCGGCCGCCGGATGGCCGACCGCGGCCGCGGCGCCGTGGTCACCGTCGGCTCCAACGCCGCCGGGGTGCCCCGCGCCGGCATGGCCGCGTACGCGGCGTCCAAGGCGGCGGCCACCATGTTCACCCGCTGCCTCGGGCTGGAACTCGCCCGCTCCGGCGTGCGGTGCAACATCGTCTCGCCCGGCTCGACCGACACCGGGATGCAGCGCGCGCTCTGGGGCGAGGACGCCGAGGCCGCCGAACAGCGGGTCATCGACGGCGACTTGGGCGCCTGGCGGGTCGGCATCCCGCTCGGGCGGATCGCCGCACCCGCCGACATCGCCGAGGCGGTGGTCTTCCTGGCCTCCGACCGGGCCCGGCACATCACCATGCACGACCTCTACGTCGACGGCGGCGCGACCCTGCGCGCCTGACCGCCCTGACCGCCCTCGCCGTCCCCCCGCCTTCCTCGCCGCTCCCCTCCGCGCCCCGGGCAACCCCCGGGCGCCGGCCATGCCCTGACCTCCCTCCCCGACCCTCTTCCCTGACGCGCAGACCGTCCAGACCGTCCCAGACTGGAGACTTCACGGTGACCACGGTGCACCACGCCCCCGCCGGGGGTGTCGCCGAGCACGCCGCTCCCGCCCCCTCCGCCGCCCCGGCCCCCGCCGGGCCCGCCGACGCTTCCGCCCCGGGCCCCGACCACGCCGTCATCGGCGCGGCCAGCGGCCTGCTCGGCCAGTACCGGGCCGCGGCCGGCGAGGCGTTCTTCGCCTCGCCGACCCGCACCCTGCTCACCGCCGGGGTGCACGCCCGCGTCCCGCAGGACGAGCGCCCGCTGCCCGTCCGGGTCGCCGCGACGCTGGCCGAGGCCCGTCGCGCCGGGGTCGAACGGCCGCTGGTGGTCGGCGCGGTGGCGTTCGACCACGACAGCCGGGTCGAACTCGCCGTCCCCGAGAGAGTCCGCAGAGCCGGGGCGCTGCGCGACGACCCGCTGATCGCGCTGCCCGCGCCGCCGGCCGAGCCGGTCGACTGGCAGGTGCGCCCGATCCCCGAGCCGGCCGCGTACGGCGCGGGCGTCGCGGCGGCCGTCGAGCGGCTGCGCGGCGGCGAGTTGAGCAAGGTCGTGCTGGCCCGCACGCTGGAGCTGAGCGCCGACCGCCCGCTGGACCTGCCCGCGATCCTCCAGCGGCTGGGCCGCCGCGACCCGGGCGGCTACACCTTCGCCGTCCCCGCCGGCGGCGGGCGGACGCTGATCGGCGCCAGCCCCGAACTCCTGGTCTCCCGGCGCGGAACGGCCGTCCTGGCCAACCCGCTGGCCGGCTCGGTGCCGCGCAGCGCCGACCTCGGCGAGGACGTCCGGCGCGCCGCCGCGCTGCTGGAATCGCCCAAGGACCTGCACGAGCACGCCGTCGTGGTGGATGCGATCCGCGCCGCGCTGGCGCCGTACTGCCGCACCCTGGACGTGCCGGCGCGGCCGACCCTGGTGCGCACCGCCGCGATGTGGCACCTGGCCACCACCATCACCGGCGAACTGGCCGATCCGGCGGTCTCCGCCCTGGAGTTGGCCACCGCCATGCACCCGACCCCGGCGGTCTGCGGCACGCCGACGGCCATCGCCCGGCGGGTGATCGGCGAGGTCGAGCCCTTCGATCGAGGCCTGTACACCGGCATGGTCGGCTGGGGTGACGCGGACGGCGACGGCGAGTGGGTGGTCACCATCCGCTGCGCGGAGGCGGACGAGCGGACCCTGCGGGTGTACGCGGGCGCGGGCGTCGTCGACCGGTCCCGGCCCGAGGACGAACTCGCCGAGACCAGTGCCAAGTTCCGTACCTTCCTGGACGCCGCGGGGGTGTCGCAGTGACGGCGCCGGAGAGTTTTCTGATGCAGGATCAGTTCGACGTTGTGGACCAGGTCTCCCTTCAGGAGTCCGCCTTCACCCCGTACCCCGCCGAGTTCGCCGAGCGCTACCGGGCCGCCGGGTACTGGCGCGGCGAGACCTTCGGGCGGATGCTGCGCGAGCGCGCCGCCGCGCACGGCGAGCGGATCGCGATCGTCGACCCGGCGGGGGAGGGGCGGCGCTGGACGTACGCCGAACTCGACCGCCGCGCCGACCGGATGGCCGCCGGGCTGCTCGCCCGGGGGATCGGGCGCGGTGACCGCGTGGTGGTCCAACTGCCCAACGTGGCCGAGTTCTTCGAGGTGGTCTTCGCGCTGTTCCGGATCGGCGCGCTGCCGGTCTTCGCGCTGCCCGCCCACCGTGCCACCGAGATCGGCTACTTCTGCTCCTTCACCGGGGCGGCCGGCTACGTCGTCGCGGCCGTCGACAACGGCTTCGACTACCGCGAACTGGCCTCCCGGGTCAAGGCGGAGAGCCCGGCGCTGCGGCTGGTCCTGGTGGCCGGGGACGACCCGGGCGAGCACCTCCGGCTGGCGGACGTGCCCTGCGACGGGCCCGGTCCGGCCGAGGAGCCGGAGCCCGGGAGCGTCGCCTTCCTCCAGCTCTCCGGCGGCAGCACCGGTGTGCCCAAGCTGATCCCGCGCACCCACGACGACTACATCTACTCGCTGCGCGGCTCGGTCGAGCTGTGCGCGCTCGACGAGGACAGCGTCTACCTGTGCGCGCTGCCCGCCGCCCACAACTTCCCGCTCAGCTCGCCCGGTTCGCTCGGCACGCTGTACGCGGGCGGCCGGGTGGTGCTGTGCCCGCGGCCCAATCCGGAGACGGCCTTCCCGCTGATCGAGCGCGAGGGCGTGACCATCACCGGGCTGGTGCCGCCGCTGGCCCTGCTCTGGCTGGACGCCGCCGAGCGCGACGCGGGCGGCCCCGGCGCGGGGGGCCTGGACAGCCTGGAGGTGCTGCTGGTCGGCGGCGCCAAGTTCAGCGCCGAGGCCGCCCGGAGGGTGGGCCCGGTGCTCGGCTGCACGCTCCAGCAGGTGTTCGGGATGGCCGAGGGGCTGGTCAACTACACCCGCCTGGACGACCCGGAGGAGCTGATCACCACCACCCAGGGCCGGCCGATCTCCCCGGACGACGAGGTCCGGGTGGTCGACGACCAGGACCAGGACCTGCCCGACGGCGTCACCGGCCACCTGCTCACCCGCGGCCCGTACACCATCCGCGGCTACTGGAACGCGCCCGAGCACAACGCCAACTCCTTCACGGCCGACGGCTTCTACCGCACCGGCGATCTCGTCCGCCGCACCCCCACCGGCCACCTGGTGGTCGAGGGCCGGGCCAAGGACCAGATCAACCGGGGTGGCGAGAAGGTCGCCGCCGAGGAGATCGAGAACCACCTGCTCGCCCACCCCGCCGTGCACGACGCGGCGGTGGTGTCGATGCCCGACCCCTACCTCGGCGAACGCACCTGCGCCTACGTCGTCCTGCGCGCCGAGAACCGCGAACAGCCGCCGAAGAGCATCGAGTTGAAGCGCTTCGTACGCCAGCGCGGACTGGCCGAGTACAAGGTGCCGGACCGGGTCGAGTTCGTCGACGCCTTCCCCGCCACCGGGATCGGCAAGGTCAGCAAGAAGGACCTGCGCGCCGCCATCGCGGCCGCACTCCCTACTCACTGAAGGAAAGACCACCGTGGGCCTGCCCCGCATTCCCTCCTATCCCCTGCCCGCCGCCACCGAACTGCCCGCCAACCGGGTCGAGTGGACGGTCGACCCGGACCGCGCCGTGCTGCTGGTGCACGACCTGCAGAACCACTTCCTGGACGCCTTCGACGCCGCCGCCGCGCCGGTGCCCGAACTCCTCGGGAACGTCGGCCGGTTGGCCGAGGCGGCGCGCGCCCACGGCATGCCGGTGCTCTACTCGGCCCAGCCCGGCGGGCAGAGCCCGGCCGAACGCGGCCTCCAGCAGGACTTCTGGGGCCCGGGCATCCCGGACGACCCGCGCGCGACGGCGATCGCCGACGCCGTCGCCCCCGCACCGGGTGACACGCTGCTCACCAAGTGGAAGTACAGCGCCTTCGTGCGCACCGACCTGGACCGGCTGCTGCGCGAACAGGGCCGGGACCAGCTGGTGATCACCGGCGTGTACGCGCACATCGGGGTGCAGGCCACCGCCTGCGACGCCTGGATGCGCGACCTGCCGGCCTTCGTGGTGGCCGACGCGGTCGCCGACTTCGGCCCGGACGAGCACCGCGCGGCGCTGTCCTGGGTGGCCGGCCGCTGCGGGCAGGTCACCACCACCGACGCCGTCCTCGCGATGCTGGAAGGGAAGTGACGGGCATGGCCTTCACCGTGGAGCGGATCCGGGCCGAGGTCGCCGACCTGCTCGGCGAGGACCCGGCGGACGTCCCGCTGGACGAGAACCTGGCCGACTGGGGCCTGGACTCGGTCCGGCTGATGGCGCTCGCCGAGCGCTGGCGGGCCGAGGGCGCCGAGGTGGCGTTCGTGCAACTGGCCGAGCGCCCGGCCGTCGAGGCCTGGGCCGCGCTGCTCGGCGCGGCCTGATGGAGGCCGTGCTGCTGGAGGCCGCCGGGCCGCAGGCGCCCCCACGCACGGACCGGGCGGCGAAGTACCCGCCGACCACCGTCGTGGGGCCGGTCGAGGCGCAGGCGGCCCGGACCCCGGACGCCCCCGCCGTGCTGCTCTCGGGCGGCGCGGTCGTCACGTACCGGGACCTGAACGCCGCGGCCAACCGGCTGGCGCGCGCCCTGGCCGCGCGCGGCGCCCGGCCGGGGGCGGTGGTCGGCCTGGCGCCGGCCCGCCACCCGGCGCAGCTGCTGACCGCGCTGCTCGCGGTGGCCAAGTCCGGCGCGGCGTACCTGCCGCTGGACCCGGCGGACGCGCCCGGACGCCGGGAGCGGCTGCTCGCGGAGACCGCGCCGGTCTGCGTGCTGGGGGATGGGGTGCCGGAGGCGCTGGCCGGGCTGGACGTGGACGGCGAGCTGGCCACCGACCCGCCCCGGGCGCTCACGCCGCAGCACCTGCTGTGCGTCGGGTACGGCCCGGGCGGGCGCCCGGACGCCGTCCGGCTCACCCACGCCGAGGCCGACCGCCGGGTGCGCGAGCTCCAGGCGGCCCACCCGCTCGGCCTGGGCGACCGGGTGCTGCAACTTGGCCTGCCGCTCTGGGAGTTCCTCTGGCCGCTGCGGACCGGCGCCGCCGTGGTGCTGGCCGACCCGCAGCGGCCGGGCGAGGTCGGGGAGCTGGTGAGGGAGCTGGGTGTCACGGCGGTGCGGGCGACGCCGGCGGCGCTGCTGGGCGGCAGCTGAAGGGGGCGGGGCGCGGGCGGGGCGCTGGCGGGGCGAGGGCGAGCGCGGCGAACAGATGACAACATTCAGCGAACAACTTTCAGATGACAGATGATGAAATCTGTTATCTGAAAGTTGTCATCTGTTGCCTGTCAACCGTCGGTCGGCAACCGTCGGTCGTCAGCCGCCGGCTGTCAGGCGTTCGCCGCCAGGTCCGCCGCCGTCCAGGCCATGGCGACCGCGCCGTCCAGCACCGCCCGGTCGGCCTCCGCCCCCACCGCGGCCTCGGCGAACGCGGCCTCGTGCGGGGCGCAGGCGCCGCCGGTGATGTCCAGCACCGGGTGGATGGCGGGCACGGCGTGGGAGACGTTCCCCATGTCGGTGCACGCGAACGGCCCGCTCTCGACCGGCTCCGGCCGGCCGAGCGCCGCCGCGTTGGCCCGCCAGAGGGCGAGCAGGGCGGGGTCGGAGCGCATGTCCAGGTAGTCCGGTTCGGGCCGGTCGAGCGTCACCTCGCAGCCGGTGGCGAGCGCCCCGGCCCGGAAGCAGTCCTCGACCCGGGCGCGCAGCTGCGCGAGGTCCTCGGCCGCCGAGGCGCGGATTTCGTACTCCGCGCTCGCGCTGTCGGGGATCAGGTTGGGCGCGGTGCCGGCGGCCGTGGTGATGCCGTGCACCCGCCACTGCGGCGGCAGGTGCTGGCGCAGCAGCCCGAGGGCGACCTGGGCGACGGTGAGCGCGTCGGCGGCGTTGCGCCCCTGGTGCGGGTTGAGGCTCGGGTGGGCGGCGCGGCCGGTGTAGCGGACGGAGAGGGTGCCGAGCGCGAAGGAGCGGAAGTCGGCGACCTCGACCGGGCAGGGGTGCACCATCATCGCCGCGTCCACGCCGTCGAATGCGCCCGCCTCCAGCAGCAGCGCCTTTCCGGCTCCGCGCTCTTCGGCGGGCGCGCCGATCACCCGTACGGTGAGCCCGAGTTGGTCGGCGTACGGGGCGAGGCCGAGCGCCGCGCCGAGGCCGGCGGCGGCGATCAGGTTGTGCCCGCAGGCGTGCCCGAGGCCGGGCAGCGCGTCGTACTCGCAGACGAGTGCGACGGTGACCGGCCCGCTGCCGAGGCTCGCGGTGAACGCGGTGTCCAGTCCGTGCGCGGGCGCGGTGACGGCGTAGCCGTGGGCGCGCAGGAGTTCGGCGCACCAGGCGGCCGCGCGGTGCTCCTCGAACGCGGTCTCGGGGTGGGCGTGGATGCGGTGGCTGAGCGCGAGCAGTTCCGCGCGGTGCGCGTGGACGTGTTCGCGGACGGCCTGTTTGGTCGCGGTCAGGGGCATGGGCGGCGCCTCCGGGATGTCAGGGCCCCCGTACTGGGAGGCCGTTGACCAGATCATATGAAGTTAGATTAGGCTAACCTAACTAGGCGTTTCGTTCGCCGGACCCCGAGGAGCACCCCGAACCATGCCTGCCGTCGAAACCCAGGCCGTCGATGTCCCGCTGCTCGCCGCCCAGGCCGCCATCTGGTACGCGCAGTCACTCGACCCCGACAGCCCGGTCTACAACACCGGCGACGCCGTCGAGATCACCGGCCCGCTCGACGAGGCCCGGTTCGAGGACGCGCTGAGGCAGGCGGTCGACGAGGCCGAGGCGCTGAGCGCCGTCGTCGTCACCGGCCCGGACGGCACGCCCCGCCAGCAGCCGCGCCCCGGCCGCCGCTGGCCGCTGCACCACCTCGACCTGCGCGCCGCGCACGACCCGGCCGCCGAGGCCGAGGCCTGGATGCGCGCCGACCTCGCCCGCCCGGCCGACCTCGCCGAGGGCCCGCTGTTCACCCACGCGCTGATCCGCCTCGCCGACGACCGGTACCAGTGGTACCGGCGGATCCACCACCTCGCCGTCGACGCCTACGCGTTGAACCTCCTCGGCGAGCGCCTCGCCGAGCTGTACACCGCGCACACCACCGGCGCCGAGCCCGCCGCACGCCCGTTCGCCACCCTCGCCGAGGTCGCCGCCGAGGAGGCCGCCTACCGGGACGGCGAGGAGTACCCGGCCGACCGCGCCTACTGGGCCGACCGCCTGGCCGGCGCCGACACCCCGGCGACCCTGCCGGGCAGCCCGGCGCCCGCGCTGGCCGCAACCCCGGCCCAGGCCCCCCTGCGCCTCACCGCCGAACTGCCCGCCGGCACCCGCGACCGACTGGAGCGCGCCGCCGCCACCGCCCGCGCCACCTGGGCCGAACTGCTCCTCGCCGCCACCGCCGGCTACCTGCACCGCCTGGCCGGCACCGAGGACGTCGTGCTCGGCCTGCCGCTCGCCAACCGCCGCGGACCGGCCGCCCTGCGCACCCCCGTCGCCGCCGCCAACGTCCTCCCGCTGCGCCTGGCCGTCCGCCCCGCCGACAGCGCCGAGGCGCTGCTGCGCCGGGTGGTCCGCGAACTGCGCGCCGTCCGCCGCCACCAGCGCTACCCGCTGGAGGACCTGCGCCGCGACCTCGGGCTGACCGGCGAGCGGCGCGCCCTGTTCGGCCCGATGGTCAACATCAAGGCCTTCGAGGGCGATCTCGACCTGGCCGGCCTGCCCGGCGTCGTCCGCAACCTCGCCGCCGGACCGGTCGACGACCTCGCCGTCGGCGTCTCGCCCGCCCCCGGCGGCGCGCTGCGCCTCGTCCTGGACGCCGACCCCGCCCGCCACGACGCCGCCTCGCTCGCCGCCCACCGCGATGGGCTGCTGCGCTACCTCGACGCCCTCACCGACCTGCTGCTCACCGCCCCGCAGACGCCCATCGCCCGGATCGACCTGCTCGACCCGGACGGCCTGCGCCGCGCCACCGCCGGGCGCGCGGAGCCGCCGCTCGACCGGACGCTGCCCGAGCTGTTCGCCGCGCAGGCCGCCCGCACCCCGGCCGCCGTCGCCGTCCGCAGCGGCAAAACCGCCCTCACCTTCGCCGAGTTGGACGCCGCCGCCAACCGCCTCGGCCACCGCCTGAACGCCCTCGGCGTGCGCGCCGGTGCGCCGGTCGCACTCGCCCTGCCGCGCGGCGTGGACACCCTGGTCGCGATGCTCGGCGTGCTCAAGGCCGGCGGCGCCTGCGTCTCCCTCGACCTCGCCCACCCCCGGCAGCGCCTGGCCGCCGTCCTGGACGACGCCCGCCCGGTCTGCGCGGTCGGCACCGCCGACGCCCTCACCCAACTGGACCTGCCGGCCGGCCTGCCCACCGTCCTGCCCGGGGACGCGGACGCCGAGCCCGCCACCGCGCCCCCGGCCCCCCGGCCCCACCATGCCGCCTACGTGCTGCACACCTCCGGCTCCACCGGCCGCCCCAAGGGCGTCGTCGTCACCCACGCCTCGCTGGCCAACCTGTACGCGGGCCACGGCGAGGACCACATCGCCCCGGCCGTGCGCCGCACCGGCCGCGAACGCCTGCGCGTCGCCCACAGCGCCTCGTTCGCCTTCGACGCCTCCTGGGACCCGGTGCTGTGGATGGTCCACGGCCACGAGCTGCACCTGCTCGACGACGCCACCTACCGCGACCCGGCCGCCCTGGCCGGCCACCTGCACCGGGAACGCGTCGACTACCTCGACGTCACCCCCTCCTACCTCGAAGTCCTGCTCTCCGAAGGCATCCTGGACGAGGAGTGGCACCGCCCGGCGGTCATCGCGGTCGGCGGCGAAGCCACCCCGCCCGCCCTCTGGCAGCGCCTCACCGCCGCAGCCGGCCTGCACCCGATCGACCTCTACGGCCCGACCGAGACCACCGTCGACGCCTACGCCTGGACGCCCGGTCCCGACGGCGCCCCGGTCGGCCGGGTGGTGCGCGGCTCCCGCGCCTACGTCCTCGACGGCTCGCTGCGCCCCGCGCCCGACGGCGTCGCCGGCGAACTGTACGTCGCCGGGGCCTGCCTGGCCCGCGGCTACCTCGGACGCCCCGACCTCACCGCCGAACGCTTCCTGGCCGACCCGTTCGGCCCGCCCGGCGACCGGATGTACCGCACCGGCGACCTCGCCCGCCGCCGACCGGACGGCACCCTGGAATTCCTCGGCCGCGCCGACGACCAGGTGAAGATCCGTGGCTTCCGGATCGAGCCCGGCGAGATCGCCGCCGTCCTCGCCGAACTGCCGGGCGTCGCCCAGGCCGTGGTGATCGCCCGCTCCGGTCCGCAGGGCAAGCGGCTGCTCGGCTACGTCGTCCCCGAGGCGGCTCCCGAGGCGGCTTCCGAGGCGGTTTCCGAGTCCGAGGCCGCCCCCGAGGCCGCCCCCGAGACCGTTGCCGAGGCCATGTCGGAGGACGCCGCCGAACCCGCCCCCACCCCCCGCGTCGCCCTCGACCCGGCCGAGCTGCGGGCCGCGCTCGCCGCCCGGCTGCCCGGCCACATGGTCCCGGCCGCCGTCCTGGTCCTCGACGAACTGCCGCGCACCGCCCATGACAAGCTCGACCACCGCGCCCTGCCCGAACCCGCCGCCGCCGAGCCCGGCACGGCCCCGGCCACTCCGCAGGAGGAACTGGTCTGCGGGCTGTTCGCCGACGTCCTCGACCTGCCGCAGGCGCCCGGGCGGGACGCCTCCTTCTTCGACCTCGGCGGCCACTCGCTGCTGGCCGGCCGCCTCGCCGCCCGGCTGCGCGAGACCTTCGCCGCCGCCGTCGGGTTCGCCGACGTCTTCCGCCACCCGACCCCGGCCGCGCTCGCCGCCCTGCTCGACGCGCACCCCGGCGGCGAGCCCGAGGCCCGCCCCGCGCTGGTGCCCGTGCCGCGCACCGACCGGATGCCGCTGTCACCCGCCCAGCGCGGCCTGTGGTTCCTGCACCGGCTCCAGGGCCCCAGCCCCACCTACAACATCCCGCTCGCCCTCACCCTCACCGGCCCGCTCGACCGGGCCGCCCTCGCCCTCGCCCTCGGCGACCTCGCCGCCCGGCACGAGGTGCTGCGCACGGTCTACGGCGAGGAGCCGGACGGCACGCCGTACCAGCGGGTGCTGCCCGCCGCGCCCGTCGAACTGCACGACGGCACCGAGCTCGCCGAAGCCGTCCGGCACGCCTTCGACCTCACCGGCCGGCCGCCGCTGCGCGCCACCCTGTTCACCCACGGCCCGGCCGAACACACCCTGCTCCTGCTGCTCCACCACATCGCGAGCGACGGCGCGTCCACCACCCCGCTGGTCCGCGACCTGTCCGCCGCCTACACCGCTCGGCTGGCCGGCCGCGCACCGGAACTCCCGGCGCCCGCCGTGCAGTTCGCCGACCACGCGGCCTGGCAGCGGCAGCTGCTCGGCACCTCCGAGGCGCCCAGCCCGCTCGCCGCGCGGCAGTCGGAGTACTGGCGCACCGCCCTGGCCGGCCTGCCCGACCAGCTGGAACTGCCCACCGACCGCCCGCGCCCCGCCGTCGCCGGCCACCACGGCGCCACCGTGCCCTTCACCCTCGACGCCGAGGCGCACGCGGCCCTCGCCGCGCTCGCCCGGACCGCCGGCGGCACCGTCTTCATGGCCGTCCAGGCCGGACTCGCCGCCCTGCTCACCCGGCACGGCTGCGGCACCGACATCCCCGTCGGCACCCCGGTCGCCGGCCGCGACGACCCCGAAACCGCCGACCTGGTCGGCTACTTCGTCAACTCCGTGGTCCTGCGCACCGACACCTCGGGCGATCCGACCTTCCGCGAGCTGCTCGGCAAGGTCCGCAGCACCGTCCTCGCCGCCCACGAGCACGCCGACCTGCCCTTCGACCGCCTGGTCGAGGAGCTCAACCCGCCGCGCTCCCTCGCCCGCCACCCGCTGTTCCAGGTGATGCTCGCCTGGCAGAGCCGGCCCGACGAGCCCCACCCGTTGGGCGGCGGTCTCACCGCCCGGATCGCCGCCGTCCCCAGCGGCACCGCCAAGTTCGACCTCACCCTCAACGCGGGCGAGCTCCCCGACGGCGGCATCGGCGGCTTCCTGGAGTACCGCACCGACCTCTTCGACGCCGCCACCGTCGAAGGGCTCGCCACCCGCCTCGCCCGGCTGCTCACCGCCGCCGCCACCGCGCCCGACACCGCGATCGGCCGGCTCCCGCTGATCGGTGAGGAGGAGCGGCTGCGCGCCCTCGTCGAGTGGAACGGCACCCCGCACACCTCGGCCCCGCACACCTCGGCCCCGGACGCCACCCTGGCCGAGCTGTTCGAGGCCGCGGCCGCCGCCAACCCGCAGGCCGTCGCCGTCAGTTGCGGTGACGAGCAGCTCGACTACACCGAACTCGCCGCCCGCGCCGACCGCCTGGCCCGACTGCTGGCCGCCAACGGCATCGGCCCCGGCACCATCGTCGCCCTCGCCCTGCCGCGCTCGCTCGAACTCGTCGTCGCCCTCCTCGCGGTGGCCAAGTCCGGCGCCGCCTACCTGCCGCTCGACCCCGACTACCCGGCCGACCGCCTCGCCTACATGCTGGCCGACGCCGCCCCCGCCGCCCTGCTCACCGACCGCGCCACCGCACCCCGGCTGCCCGCCCACCAGGTGCCCCAACTGCTCGTCGACGGACCGGAGTCGGCCGCCCACCCGGCCACCCCGCTGGCCCAGCACGAGCGCACCCGCCCGCTGCACGCCGAGGACACCGCCTACGTCATCTACACCTCCGGCTCCACCGGCCGGCCCAAGGGCGTGCCCGTCACCCACCACAACGTGGTCCGGCTGTTCCGCTCCACCGACCACTGGTTCGGCTTCGGCGCCGACGACGTCTGGACCCTCTTCCACTCCTACGCCTTCGACTTCTCCGTCTGGGAGCTGTGGGGAGCCCTGCTGCACGGCGGCCGCCTGGTCGTCGTCCCGCACCTGGTCAGCCGCGACCCGGCGGCCTTCCTCGACCTGCTCGCCCGCGAGCGCGTCACCGTGCTCAACCAGACCCCGTCCGCCTTCTACCAGCTCAGCGCCGCCGACCGGGACCGCCCCGGCGTCGAACTCGCCCTGCGCTACGTGGTGTTCGGCGGCGAGGCGCTCGAACTGGCCCGGCTCGACGACTGGTACGCCCGCCACCCGGAGGACGCGCCCACCCTGGTCAACATGTACGGCATCACCGAGACCACCGTGCACGTCTCCTACATCGCCCTCGACCGGGCCACCGCCGCCGCCGGAAGCAGCAGCACCATCGGCGTCAACATCCCCGACCTGCGGGTCTACGTCCTGGACCAGCACCTCCAGCCCGTCCCGCCCGGCGTCACCGGAGAGATGTACGTCGCCGGGGCCGGCCTGGCCCGCGGCTACCTCGGCCGCCCCGACCTCACCGCCGGGCGCTTCGTCGCCGACCCGTACGCCGAACTGTTCGGCGAGCGCGGCACCCGGATGTACCGATCCGGCGACCTCGCCCGCCGCCGCGCCGACGGCGTCCTGGAGTACTTCGGCCGCGCCGACCAGCAGGTGAAGCTGCGCGGCTTCCGGATCGAACTCGGCGAGATCGAGGCCGTGCTGGCCGCCCACCCGGGCGTCGCCGACGCCGCCGTGGTCGTCCGCGAGGACGCCCCGGGCGACAAGCGACTGGTCGGCTACGCGGTCACCACGGCGAGCCCCGAGGAGTCGCACGCCGTCGCCGTCGCCGCCGTCACCCCCGAGGACCTGCGCGCCCACGCCGCCGCCGAACTGCCCGCCCACATGGTGCCCTCCGCCGTCGTCCTGCTGGACCGGCTGCCGCTCACCGCCAACGGCAAGCTCGACCGCCGCGCCCTGCCCGCCCCCGACGCACCCGCCACCGGCGCCGGACGCCCGCCGCGCACCCCGCGCGAACAGCAGCTGTGCGAACTCTTCGCCGAGGTGCTGGGCGTCGCGGCGGTCGGCGTCGACGACGACTTCTTCGCCCTCGGCGGCCACTCGCTGCTGGTCGTCCGCCTCGCCGGGCGGATCCGCGAACTGCTCGGCCTGGACGTCGGCATCGGCACCCTGTTCCAGTCGCCCACCGTCGCCGCCCTCGACGCGGCCCTGGCGGCCGGCTCGCAGAGCGCCGACGCGCTGGACGTCCTGCTCCCGCTGCGCCCCGCCGCGCCCGGACGCCGTACCCCGCTGTTCGCCGTCCACCCCGCCGGCGGCCTCAGCTGGTGCTACACCGGCCTGATCCGCCACCTGCCCGCCGACCAGCCGATCTACGGCCTCCAGGCCCAGGGCGTCGGCGCCGCCACGGCGGCCCGGCCCCTGCCGCAGACCCTGGACGAACTGGCCGCGCACTACGTCGACCGGCTGCGCGAGGTCCAGCCCGAGGGACCGTACCGGCTGCTCGGCTGGTCCACCGGCGGGATCATCGCGCACGCCGTCGCCGTCCGGCTCCAGGACCTCGGCCACGCCGTCGAACTGCTCGCGATCCTGGACGCCTACCCCGCCGAGGGCTTCCGCGACCTGCCCGTCCCCGACCAGGCCGAGGCGCTGGAGGCGCTGCTCACCATGGGCGGCTACGGCCCCGAGGACCTCGCCGGGCGGCCGCTCGAACTCGCCGCCGTCACCGAGCTGCTGCGCCGCGAGGGCAGCCCGCTCGCCGGGCTCGACGACGCCACCGTGGCCGCCCTCAACCGGATCTACCTCAACACCAACCACCTCGTCCGGGGCCACGACCACCGCCCCTTCGACGGCGACGTGCTGTTCTTCCGCGCCACCGTCGACACCATCGACGAGACCCTGGTGCCCGAACTCTGGACCCCGTACGTGTCCGGCCGCATCGACAACACCGACGTCGCCTGCTCGCACAAGGACATGACCCTGCCCGCCCCGATCGCGCACATCGCCCGCGTGATCACCGACCACCTGGAGAAGTCCTCCGATGAGTGACGCCCCCGCCAACCCCTTCGACGGTGACGGCGAGTTCCTCGCCCTCGTCAACGACCAGGGCCAGCACTCGCTCTGGCCGGCCTTCGCCGCCGTCCCGGCCGGCTGGAACGTCTCCCACGGCCCGTGCGAGCGCGCCGACGCCGTGCAGTGGATCACCGCCCACTGGACCGACCTGTGACCCCTCCGGCCGTCGAGGCCGCCCGGGCGCGCCCCCTGCTCGCGGGGCGCGCCGCGGTGGTCGTGGTCTACACCGCCGCGATGTGCATGAACGGCCTGGACTCGACCATCGTCAACCCCGCGCTGTTCACCATCGCCGAGGACTTCGGGCGGCCCGTCTCGGCCGCCAACGCCGTCGAGACGGCCTTCCTGGTCGGCCTCGCCGTCGGCCTGCCGGTGGCGGGCTGGCTCGGCGACCGGTTCGGCGTGAAGCGGGTCTTCCTCGGCTCCCTGGCCGCGTTCACCCTCGCCTCCGCCCTGTGCGCCGCCGCGCCCGGCCTCGGCTCGCTCGCCGCCGCGCGGGCCGTCCAGGGCGTGGCCGGCGGACTGCTCACCCCCGTCGGGATGACCCTGCTGTTCCGGGCCTTCGCCCCGCACGAGCGGGCCGGCCTGGGCCGGATCCTGATCGTCCCGACCGCCCTGATGCCCGCCCTCGGCCCGCCGCTCGGCGGCCTCCTGACCGAACACCTCTCCTGGCACTGGCTGTTCCTGGTCAACGTGCCGATCGGGGTCGCGGCCGTCGTGACCGGGCTCATCGGCCTGCGCGCGGCGGACGAGCCGCCGGCCGGCCGCTTCGACACCACCGGCTTCCTGCTCGCCACCCCCGGCCTCGGGCTGCTCACCTACGCGCTCGGCTTCGGCCCGGCGCACGGCTGGTCCTCGCCCCCGGTGGCGCTCGGCGGCGTGGCCGGGCTCCTCCTGCTCGGCATCGCCGTGCGCCACCAACTCCGCGCCGCCGAACCACTGGTGGACCTGCGGCAGCTCGCCGACCGCACCTTCGGCACCGCCACCTGGCTGGCGCTGCTCACCTCGGCCGGCCTGATGGGCGCCCTGTTCGTCCTCCCGCTGCTCTACCAGGCCGCCCTCGGGGCCTCGGCCCTCGACGCAGGGTTGAGCGTCTTCCCCGAGGCGATCGGCCTGATGGCCGCCTCCCAGGTGGTCGACCGCCTGCTGCCCCGGTTCGGCCCCCGCCGCCTCGCGCTGCCCGCGCTGCTGCTCGCGGCCCTCGTCCTGGCCGCCCTCGGCTTCGCCGAGAACCCCTGGGCCGTACGGGCGTTGATGTTCGCGGTCGGGCTCGTCCTGGGCACCGCCGTGCTCACCGTCCAGATCGCCGGCTTCGCCGACGTCCCCGGGCCCGCGATGGGCCGGGCCATGGGCCTGTTCACCATCGTCCGCACCCTCGGCGGCGCCCTCGGCATCGCCGCCACCGCCGCCCTCATCGGCGCCCTGGACACCGACGGCGGCTCACCCGGCCCCTACCGCCTCGCCCTCCTGCTCACCGCCGCCCTGGTCGCCGCCGGCACCCTTCTCACCACCCGCCTCCCCCGGGAGGCGCCGGCACCCTGAATCGGCTCCGGCTGCCGTACGGTGGCCGGAGCACTGGAGGAGAGTCCATGAACCCCGAGCGCTACCGTCTTCTCGAAGAGGCCCGGCGCAGTCTCCCGGACGGCTACAAGGTGGAGTTGTCCGGCGACATCATCGTCATGCAGGCGTCACCGTCGTCGGTCCACCAGCTGAACCTCGCGCTGGTCCAACGCCAGTTCGAGGCGCACTGCCCTCCCGGCTACTTCCCCACCGGGAACAGTGATCTCTCCTCACCCGAGGTCGGCTCCGTGCGCAATCCCGACCTCACGTACCTGCCCGAGGACGTCATCGACCTGGCCGGCCACGACATCCCCGCCGAGCTGGCCCTGATCGCGGTCGAGATCGTCTCCCCGTCCAATCCCGAGAACGACTGGACGGGGAAGGTCCGTGACTACCCGCGCATGGGCTTCCCGCTCTACCTGATCGTGGACCCGCGGCAGCGGACGGCCACGCTGTTCTCCGAGCCGAACCACGACCGGTACCACACGAGGACCGAGCGGGAGTTCGGCGGGACGATCAGCGTTCCCGATCCGTTCGGCTTCGAACTGGACCTCGCGCGGCTCGTCCCGTACAAGGACTGATCGCCGAGCGCCTGACCGATGGGCTCAGGCACTCGGCCAGAGGATCAGGTCGGGCAGGGCGTGCCGGCGCGGCCGGTCGCCGAGGTCGGCGAGTGCGGTGCGGATGGCCCGGAGGTGTCCGACGGTCAGTTCCAGGGGCGGCTCGTCGGGCTGGTGGGTCGTGCGGATGGGGTAGTCGACGCCGGGGGTGCGGGTCATCTCGATGTGGCAGCCGAGCAGATGCGTCACGGGGCGGCGTTCGGCGAAGTCGATCAGCCGGTCGACGGTGCGGGTGAAGGCCGGCCAGTCGTCGATGTAGAGGCGGCCCGGGTAGACGGTGTCGCCGGTGAGCAGCAGGCCCGTCCACGGGTCGTAGTAGGTGACGGCCGCCGGGTGGTGGCCCGGGGTGGCCAGGCATTCGAGCACCCGGCCGCCGCCGAGGTCCACCCGCGCGACGGCGTCCGGGTCCTGGTCGAAGCCGAAGTACGGCCAGGCCGTGGCCGGGTCGGCGCCGACCAGGGTCGTCGCGGGCCGGTCGGCGAACTGCCCGTCGCCCGCGACGTGGTCGCCGTGCGGGTGGGTGTGCAGGACGAGCAGCCCGTAGCCGTCGCGGGGGTTGTCGGCGAGCCACCGGTCGATGAGCCCGTCGACCACGGTGCGCAGCGGGAAGTACGCGGCGGAGGCGGTGGCCCCGGTGTCGATCAGGACGGCCCGCTCGCCCCCGAACAGCAGGAACAGGAACGGCGCCTCGTAGTTGACCGCCTTGTTCTGCCGCAGGATGACAGTGTGCTCGTCGTACGCGTGGACCTGGATGTCCGGGTCCGTGTTGTGCTTCGCGGACGGGGATCCGTGGATCCACCGCACGTCGAGCGGACGGGCGATCGGGGCACCGGCGGCCATGACGTCTCCCTGGGTGCGTCGTCTTGGCGGGCCGGGTACGGCGCACATCTCGTCCGGGGCGGTCACCGGCGCGCCGCCACCGGGACGCTAGCACGCCCCCGTCGCTGCGCGCCGGTCCGCCGGTCCGCCGGTCCGCCGGTCCGCCGGTCCGCCGATTCGCCGATTCGCCGGGAACCGTCAGGCACGCCCCAGCAGGTGCGCCAGCCCGTCCGCCAGCCCGCCGCGCCAACAGGCGTAGTCGTGGCCGCCGTTGAACTCGCGGTACGCGAGGTCGTAGCCGCGGGCGGTGAGGACGTCGCGCAGGTGGCGGTTCTGCGGGAGCAGCATCCACTCCTGGAGGCCGACCTCGACGTAGAACCGGGCCTCCCGCCGTTGCTCGCGGGCGAATTGGCGGGTCAGCCACTCACTGCCCTCGTCGAACTCCGTCTCGTCCGGCCACCAGAAGGAACCGGACTGGCAGAGCGCGCCGCCGAAGCGGTCGGGGCGCCGGAACGCGGCGAAGGCGGCGGTGAGGCCGCCCGCGCTCTGGCCGGCGATGACGGTGCCGGCCGGGTCGGTGGTGGTGCCGAACTCCGCTGCCGCCCAGGGGAGGAGGCGGTCGGCGAGGAGGTCGACGAAGGCCGGGTTGCAGCTGAGGTCGTCAGGGCGGCAGGGGCCCATGGTGTGGACGAGCAGGGCGACGGTGGGCGGGATGGCGCCGTCCGCCGCCAGGTTGTCGAGGGTGTCGCCGACCGACAGCACCTCGCCCCACATCTCGCCGTCCAGCAGCACGGCCACCGCGAACGGCCCGCCACCGGCGGAAGGCCCGCCACCGGCGGGGAGGTGGACGTCCACCCGCCGCCCGGCCACCTCGTGGGCCACCATCCGCCCGCGCGGCACGCCGTCGCGCCGCCGGGCGTACGGCTGGGCGGGGGCGTCGGGCAGGCTGAGCACGGACGACGGGTGGCGCCCGTCGCGGGCGGGCAGCCGGGGGGCGGCGTCGTGCGGGTCGGGGCGGGCGTGGTCGAGGACGCGCAGCCAGTCCGCCCGGGTGGTGCCGGGGGCGTCCCCCCGGAACGGGTACAGCTGGTAGGACGCCCGGTGGTCGGCGCGCAGCCGGTAGGTGATCGACCAACGGCCGTCGCCGCGGCGGGTCATCAGGTGCGGGGCGAGGTCGCCGGCGTGCCGGTCCTTGTCGGTGACGGTGTGCAGGAGCGCGAGCACGCCGTCGCACGACGCGTCCTCGTGCACGAAGGTGACCAGGCGGTAGGCGGGGTCGGCCGGATCGGGCTCGACCAGGGGAAGGGTTTCCATCTGCGGGACTCCTCGGGGAGGTTAGGCGGGGGTGCCCTTGCGGCCGAGCAGCACCCAGAGCAGGAAGGGGCCGCCGAGGACGGTGGTGACGATGCCGACGGGGATCTCCACCCCGCCGATCAGCACCCGCCCCACGGTGTCGGCGAGCACGACGAGGACGGCGCCGGTCAGTGCCGAGCCGAGGACCGGTACGCGCGCCGGCCCGGCCAGCCGCCCGGCGATCACGGGCGCGGCCAGCGCGACGAAGCCGACCGGCCCGCACACGCCGACGGCCAGTCCGGCCAGCGCGACGGCCAGCAGCAGACAGCCGAGCCGGACCCGGCCCGGGTCGACGCCCAGCGAGGCGGCCACGCTGTCGTCGAAGCGCAGCACCGCCAGCCGCCGGGCCGCCGCCAGCGCGAGCGGCACGAGCACGGCCAGCCCGATCAGGACCGGGGTGGCGACGGCGTAGTCCCGCCCGTTGAGGCTGCCGGAGGTCCAGACGTACAGCGAGCCGGCCGAGTTGAGCGAGCGGCGGGCGAGCGCGACCTGGATGACGGCCGAGGCGAGCGCGGACATCGCGAGGCCGACGACCAGCACCCGGTAGCCCTGCGCGCCGAGCCCGCCGGAGACCAGGGTGACGACCAGGACGGCGGCCAGCGCGCCGAGCGGGCCGGCCCACCAGGCGCCGAAGGTGCCGGAGACGGTGGCGGAGATCAGGACGGCGGCGGTGGCGCCGTCGTTGACGCCGAGCAGTTCGGGGGTGGCGAGGCGGTTGCGGGCGAGGGTCTGGGTGAGGCAGCCGGCCAGGCCGAGGGCGGCGCCGGCGGCGAGCCCGGCGACGATCCGGCCGAGCCGGAACTTCTGCACCAGCAGCACGTCCAGCCGGTCGCCGTAGCCGAACACGGCCTGGAGGGTGCGGCCGAGGCCGAGTTCGCTCTGCCCGGCGTGGGCGGACACGACGACGATGGCGAGCAGCGCCGCGGCCAGGGCGAGCGAGGCGAGCAGCGCCCGGCGGGGGAGCAGCAGCGACCAGGCGCCGCGCCGCAGCACCAGGTCGGGTTTGGGCGCGGGCGGCTCGGACCGCCGGACGGGGGAGGGCTCGGCCGGATCGGCCATGCCGAGCGCGGCGGTCCGGCGGGAGCGGACGATCGCGATCAGCGCGGGGGCGCCGACCAGGGAGACGATCACCGACACCGGCGCCTCGAACGGGCGGGCCACCACCCGGGCCAGCACATCGGCCCCGGTGAGCACGGCGGCGCCGAACAGCCCTGCGAGCACGGTGAGTTGCCCGACCCTGGGGCCGGCGACGGTCCGTGCCAGGAATCCGGCGAGCAGGCCGAGGAAGGAGATCGGGCCGGCCAGCGCGACGGCCGAGGCGGTCAGCAGGGTGACGGCGAAGGCGACCGCGGCCCGGGTGGCGCCGGGGCGGTGGCCGAGGCCGCGGGCGAGGTCGTCGCCGAGCGCGAGCGCGGTGAGCGGCCGGGTGGCGAGCAGGGCGAGCAGGAAGCCCACGCCGAGCACCGGGGCGAGCTGGCGCAGCGTCGTCCAGCCCTCCACCCCGGCCAGCGAGCCCAGCACCCACACCCGGTACCGGTCGTACGCCTCGGGCGAGTTGACGATCAGCACGCCGGTGAGCCCGCCGAAGGTGGCGCCGACCGCCGAGCCGCCGAGCACCAGCCGCATCGGCGACCCGCCCCGGGCGCCCGCGATGAGCAGCACCAGCGTGCTGGCGAGCACGGCGCCGCCGAAGGCGAAGGCCAGGTACCCGTACGAGGTCTGGATGCCGAGTACGGCGATGCCGAGCACGACCCCCAGGGAGGCGCCGGCGTTGACGCCGAGCAGTCCGGTCTCGGCGAGCGGGTTGCGGGTGACGGACTGCAGCTGCGCCCCGGCGACCCCGAGTGCGGCGCCGACCAGCAGGGCGGTGGCCGTGCGGGGCAGGCGCAGGTCGCCGACGACGAGGGCGAGCCGGCTGTCCGCGCGGGCGCCGTGGCGGTCCAGCAGGTAGTCCAGCACCCGCCCGGGGCCGACCTCCCCGGCGCCGACGGACAGCGAGAGCGCGGCGAGGGCGAGCAGGACCGCGACCGCGCCGAGGGCGATCGGCCAGGCGGCGCGGCGGCCGTCCCCGCGCGGTGGTGGCGGTGGCGGCGGGGCGTCCGGCTCGGTGCGGGACTCCCCGGGGGCGCCCACTTGCGACAATGTCATAAGGTAAGGCTAACCTAATGAGCGCATCGTCCTGTGGGCACCGCCACCGTGCCAGGTCACCCGGACGCCGCCCAACCCCCGTACCACCGCTGCCCGGAGGCACCCATGCCGTTCGCCCAGAGCCCGCTCCACCCCGTCCGCCGCCGCGCGGCCCGGGCGCTGGCCGTCACCGGGGCGGCCGCCCTCCTGCTCGCCGGGTGCGGCTCCTCCGGGTCCTCCTCCGGATCCTCGGGCTCCGCGGGCGGCTCCACCGCCGCCGGCAGCCCGGCGGCGGACGCGGCCGGCGGCAAGCGCACCGTCAAGGACGCGACCGGCAAGGCCGTCGAGATCCCCGCCGCGCCCCAGCGGATCGTCACCCTCACCCAGGAGGACCTCGACGCGGTGCTCGCCCTCGGCGTCAAGCCCGTCGGCATCACCAACGGCCAGGGGCTCAACGAGCCGCCCGCCTACCTCAAGGACAAGGTCCAGGGCGTCCCGGTGGTCGGCAACCTGCTGCAGCCCGTGATGGACAAGGTCATCGCCGCCAAGCCCGACCTCATCCTGGCCGGCGACATGCAGGACGAGCAGATGCTCAAGCAGCTGCGCGAGATCACCCCCGCCACCCTCGTCACCATGGCACCCACCGACGACTGGAAGCTCGCCTTCCGCGGCATCGGAAACGCCGTCAACAAGCTCGACCAGAGCAACAAGGTGATCGCCGACTACGAGGCCAAGGCCGCCAAGGCCGGAGGCGACCTCGGCAAGAACAAGGGCGCGGCCGTCTCCATCGTCCGCTGGAACCCCACCGGGCCCAGCTGGATGGAGAAGAAGCAGTTCGCCAGCGGCGTCGCCCTCGACATGGGCCTCACCCGCCCGGCCGCGCAGGACAAGGACGGCAACGCGCACAGCCCGGCGCTCAGCCTGGAGAAGCTCGCCGAGATCGACGGCGACTGGCTGTTCCTGTCCACCCTCACCGACGACGGCAAGACCGCGCTCAAGGACGTCCAGTCCAAGCCCGCCTACCAGGAGCTGGGCGCGGTGAAGAACAAGCACGCCGTCACCGTGGACGGTTCGGTCTGGTCCACCCGCGGCGGGCCGCTCGCGGCCGACGTGGTCATCGGCGACATCGGCAAGGCGCTCGCCGCCTCCTGACCGGCCCGCGTTCGGGCCCCGTTCCGGGCCCGTGTCCGCGCTCGGGCTCGGGCTCGGGCTCGTGTCCGCGCTCGGGCCCGTACCCGGCCGGGTCCGCGCCCGTGCCCGGCCGGCCCGCAGCCCCCTCCAACCGAAGGAACCCTCGATGGAGTTGACGATCCAGGGCCTCACCGCCGGCTACGGCCCCGGCCGCCCGGTGCTCGCCGGCGTCGACCTCACCGTCCCGGCCGGCCGGGTGGTGGCCGTCGTCGGCCCGAACGGCTGCGGCAAGTCCACCCTGCTGCGGGCCGTCGCCCGGCTGCACCGGCCGGACGGCGGGCGGGTGCTGGTCGGCGGCGAGGACGTCTGGCGGCTGCGGCCGCGCCAGGCCGCGCACCGGGTCGCGCTGCTCCCGCAGAGCCCGCAGGCCCCCGAGGCGGTCACCGTCGCCGGACTCGTCCGCTACGGCCGCCACCCGCACCAGGGGCTCTTCCGCCAGTGGTCGGCCGACGACGAGCGGCTCACCGCGCGGGCGCTGCGCGCCACCGGCGTCGAGGAGCTCGCCGACCGCCGGCTGGACCGCCTCTCCGGCGGCCAGCGGCAGCGCTGCTGGCTCGCCATGGTGCTCGCCCAGGACGCGCCCGTCGTGCTGCTCGACGAACCCACCAGCGCGCTCGACCTCGGGCATGCCGTCGAAGTGCTGGAACTGGTCCGCGAGGTCGCCGCCGGCGGGCGGACGGTCGTCATGGTGCTGCACGACCTCGCGGCGGCGGCCCGTTACGCCGACCTGGTCGTCGCCCTGCGCGACGGCTCGGTGGTGGCCTGCGGCCCGCCCCGCGAGGTGGTCGACGCACCGCTGGTGCGCGCGCTGTACGACATCGACAGCGACGTGCTCGCCGCCCCCGGCGACGGCGCTCCGGTGATCGTCCCCCGTGCGGCGTCAGCGCGTTGACGATGCGTCAGATGTGATCTGGCGGGCGGCGAGAGACGGGTGGCGGGGCAGGCGGCGTGCCGCCCTGTCCCGTTCACTCGTTCGACGGGTTTGCGCCCCGGAAGCCGCGCAGCGGCCTCCCCGGCCGCCGCTTTGTCAGTGGGCCTCGCTACGTTCCTCGCATCGCTGACCGGCAGGTGGGAGGAGACGTCCGTGGCATGGGTGGAAACAGGCGCGGGAGGGTACCGCGTCGCGCTCGACGGGGAGGGCAAGGTGGTCTGCCGCAACGCGGCGGGCCGCGAGCTGAAGTCCCTGCCGTCGAAGCTCGGTGACGATCCGGTGGTCACCCAGCTCAGGCAGCTCACCGAATGGCTGGCCGCGCACGAGCGGCGCTGCCAGGAGGACGTCGAGCGGTGGATGGTGCGCTCGCTGCCGGTGCCCGCCGCCGTGCTGACCGCGGTCTGGGCGGACGAGGCCTGGCAGGCCGTCCTGCGCGACCTGGTGGTCACCGGCCCGGACGGCGCCGTCGCCGGCTTCCTGCGCGGTGCGGACGCCGAGCGCGGGCTCGGCCTGGTGGACCTGGACGGCGACACCGTCCGGCTCACCGACGGCGAGATCCTGATACCCCACCCCGTGCTGCTCCCGGACCTCGACGACCTGCGCGAGTTCGCCGTCGAGCTCGGCGTCTCCCAGCGCGTGCCGCAGCTCTACCGGGAGGTCTGGCACCGGCCGGACGAACGGCCGACCGGCACCGAGGTCACCACCTACGCCGGCGGCCGCTACCGGGAGCTGCGCGAACTGCTCGGGCGCTGCGCCCGGCTCGGCCACCGGGTGCGCGGCGGCTCCGCCGTCCAGCCCGTGGTGGAGGCGGGGCGCACCGTCGAGGCCCGCGTCTGGGTGGGCGACTACTACGAGTACGACGCCTGCGAGACGGGCGCGCTCAGCTGGGCGGGCCCGGACGGCCGGGTGCTGCCGCTCGCCGAGGTCGGCCCGATCGCCTGGTCCGAGGGCATGCGGATGGCCGCCGCACTGTACGCAGGCCGCACCATCGAAGGGGAGGACGCCGCATGACCGCCACCGGACTCGACCAGAGGGCCGTTCAGGACGCCGACCGGACGGCCGCCCAGGACACCGGGCCGCACGAGCGGCTGCTCGACGCGGGGGCCGTGCTCCCGCCCGGCACCCTGCCCGGCGTCGGCCGCCCCGACAGCGCCGCCGACGTGCTCACCGCCCGCGCCTACACCCACCCCGCGCTCGACGGGCGCCGGATCGTCCGGCTGGTCCCCGGCGCGCTCGGACCGGCCGAGGACCTCGCTGTCGACTTCCTCGGGCTGGTCCCCGACGGCACGCCCGCCGAGGTCGGCCAGGTCCGCCAGGAGGCGCTCGGCTTCCCCGCCTGGGCGCTGGTCCACGACCCGGCCAACGGGCACCACGCGCTCGCCCTGGTCAAGGAGATGGAACGGCTCTCCCGCCAGGCCCGGTCCAAGCCCGGCACCGCCAAGGACGGGTTCGAGGCGCTCGCCGCCCGCCTCGGCCGCGCCGTGCCGCACTTCCTGCCCACCTTCTGCGAGGAGGTCGGCCGGATCTTCCTCGCCCACGGCAACCAGACCTACGCCGCCGGCTACTTCGGCAAGGCCCGCGAGGCCGAGCGCACCTACCGCCTGACGGTCGACGAGGAACGGCTGCGCGCCGTCTTCCTGGAGTTCGCCCTGGCCGGCGCGCTCACCGTCAAGTCCCTGCGCCAGTACGTCAAGGAGCTCGCCGAACGGCTCGACGCGCTGACCGCCTGGCAGCGCTTCCGCCAGCTCTGCACCGAGCGCTCCGCCGCCGGCATGGCCCCCTACGCCGGGGTCGCCGAGGACGCCCGCGCACTGATCAAGGCCGCCGGGTTGGACCGCGCCGAGCACGAACAGGCGCTGCTCGCCGAACTGCTGGCCGGCCCGGGTGCCAACCGGGCGCCCGGGGCGTTCTGGAAGTCCTGGCACGGCCCCCTGACCGAACTCGGCCGGCGCGACCCGGTGGTCCGGGCCCGCCTGCTGGAGCTGATGCCCGACCCGGCCGGCACCGACGCCGCCGTGAACGACACCGCCTGGCTCGTCCTGCTCGCCGAGACCGGGGCCGAGCAGCTGCTCACCGGCCCGCGCGCCGAGGGCGCCGAGCCCGCCGCCGCGTGGCTGCAGCGCTGGTGCCACCACCTCGGGCGCGGCTGGCGCTCCCGGCCCAGCTGCGCCGCCACCGTCGCCCTGGCCGGCCGGATGGCCGAGCGGCTGCGGGCCGACGGCGTCCCGGTGGACCTGTACACCGGCGTCCACAGCAGCCAGACCCAACTCGACCTGCTGGACCGGCTGCTCGCCGACGGCGTGCCCGTCGCCGACCCGTCGGCCACCCTCCGCTTCGACCTCAAGGACTGGGTCGACCAGTGCGGCCCCGACAGCGCCGGCCTCGCGGCCGTCGCCGCCGACCCGCGGTTCCGGCCCGTCCTGCGCGCCGCGACCCCGCCCGCCTGGGAGACCGCCGTCAAGCGGCAGGTGCCCGCCCTGCCGCTGCTGCGCCGCCTGTTCGAGGAGTGGGCCGAACTCCGGACCGACGAGCTGACCGCCGCCCGAGGCCTGGCCGGCGCCGCCGACCTGGTGAGCTCGCTGAGCCCGTACCGCACCGCCGTGCGGGCCGTCGCCCCGGCCGCCGCCGAGCGGATCGCCGCCCTCGACGTCACCGCCCTGCTCGCCGGGGCGCTCGGCGCCGGCATCCTCGACGAACTCGGCTGGCCGGCCCTGGAAGAGGCCCTGGCCAAGCTCGCCGACCCGGCCGACCCCGCCAAGCCCGTGGACCCTGCGGACCTTGCCGGCCCCGACTCCGCCGTCCCCGACTCCGCCGGACCGGACTCCGAGTCGCCCGACACCCCCGGCCTCAACGGCGGGCGCCTCACCGGCCTGATCGTCGAGGACGCCTGGCCGCACCTGATCCTCGCCCGCCACGACCAGGCCGTCGTGGTCGGCCCGCAGGGCGTCCTGCTGGAGCACACCCTGCGCCTGCCCCCGGCGAAGGAACGCTGGAACCAGCCCCGGCTGCGCTTCGTCGACGGCGAACTCCTCGTCGCCTGGCACCAGGACGGAAAGCAGCACGCCTACTGGTCCAGCCAGCCCGGCGAGGTCGTCGAACTCACCGGCGAGACCATCACCGGCTACCACTACGGCGACCGGGATCCCGAGCCCCCCTCCCTCCCGCTGCCCGGCGGCGGCCGCACCACCGGCGAACGCCCGCTGCACCCCGGCGACACCCGGATGCCCGCCGAACACCGCGTCCTCGGCGACGGTACCGGCCACTGGACAGTGCGCTACGGCCAGGACGGCGCCGTCCTGCGCGAACTCGACCCGCACACCGGCGCCCTCGGCCGCGCCGCCGAACCACCGGTGATCGCCGCCACCGCGGCCGCCGGCCGACTGACCCTCACGCGCGCCCGACTGCTGCCGCTCCAGCCCGGCCTGGAGCAGACGCCGCTCGGCACCGACGGCACCGTGCTCGGCAGCTGGGTCCGGGTCGACCTCGACCGTGCCGTCACCACCACCACCGCCGACGGGCAGGTCATCGTCCTGCCGATCACCGACGGCCACCCGGACCACGTCCCGGTCGGCCGCCTCACCCTCCCCGGCCAGGCGCAACCGGTCGTCACCGAGGCGCAGCGCGACGGCCTCGCCCTCACCCTGCCCGACCTGGCCGCCGAGACCGACCGCACCGTCGACCTGCGCCCCTGCCGCCCGGGGGACTTCGCCGCCGCCGGCACCGCGCTCGTCCCCCCGCTCGACCACTGGCACGCCCTGCGGCCCCGCGACGAGGCGGGCTCACGCGTCCTGCGGGCCGTCGACACCGAGCAGGCGGCCCGCCTGATCGACGCCGCCTGGCCGACCGACAGCCGGCCCGTGCCCGAGGACGAGCAGCGCTGGATCACCGCCCAGGGCGTCCGACGCCCGCTGGCCCAGTCCGGTGGCGCCCGCCGCGCCCTGCCCGTTCAGGCGGTCGGCACCGTCCTGCCCGGCATCAGCCACCCGCTGCTGCTCGCCGGGGTCGCCGGGCTCGCCCGCACCGCCGCCGACCTGCTCGACCGGATCGCCCGGTTCGTCCCGCAGCCGGAGGCCGAGAAGCCGTCCAAGGCCGAGGCCGCCGAGTACCGGCCCGAGCACGGCCGCGACCACGAACTGCGCGAGGCCGTCACCACCCTCCTGCCCGACGTCGCCTGCTTCGGCCCCAACTGGGGCGGCGGAGACCGGTGGCGGGTGCTCAACAACCTGCGCGCCGTCACCGCCGTCCTGGCAGACCCGCCGGCCGCCACCGGCGAGGGCTGGAGCACCCCGGCCACCGTCACCCTGCAACACGGCGACACCCACCACGGCTGGCTCCACCTGCTCGGCCGTCTCGACACCCTCGCCTACGCGGTGGCAGCCCCGCTCACCGAACCGGCCCACCGCTCCAGCCTCGTGCTGCTCCTCGGCGAACTGACCGCGGGAGTGCTCGCCGACCGCGGCGCCACCCTGCGCGAGATCGTCCTCGGCGAACCCGCCGACCGCGCCAACCGCCACCAGCCCGCCGTCCCCCGCGAGGGGCAGGTGCTGCGCCACGGCGACCGCACCGTCGTCATCCTCGGCCACCGCCGGCACCACGAGGGCACCGAGCAGTGGTACGCCGTCGACCACGACCCGAGCGGCGCGTTCGGGCCCGTCGCCCACTTCACCACCGTCAAGGAACGCGGCACCGAGGAGCGGGTCGGCGCCGCCTGGATCGCCGCGTTCCGGCAGGTGGCCGCGCTGCACGGAGGCGCCCCCTGGCAGCTCGACCGCGCCACCGCCTTCGGCGGGCTCACCGGGATCGGCGCCGCCCGCGCCGCCCTGCTGCTCAGCCCGCCGCCCGGGCTCTTCCAGTGGCACAGCGCCGTGCTGCCCGCCGACCGGCTCGCCGAGTACGGCCTCAAGTCCACCGAGGCCAAGGCCGCCCGGGACTGGCTGCGCGGCCGCGACCGGGCCGCCCTCGCCGACGTCTGGGGCGCCCTGCTGCCCGCCGACCCGAAGACCCTCTGGGCGGAGGGCCCCGACCTCGACGCCGGCGCCGCCGCCTGGATCCGGCACTTCGGCCGGCTCGTCACCCTCCCCGAGGCCGCCCAGGCCACCGTCAAGGGCGCGCAGATCGAACACATCGAGGCGGTGCTCAACCCCGCACAGACCCCCTGGCTGACCGGCACCACGGCCTTCCGGCTCAGCGACGGCGGCGGGTCCACCCCCCAGCTGCTCGCAGAGGACCAGAGCGCCGCACCCGCCTCCGGCGACCTCGGCCGCGCCGTCGACGCCCTGCGCTGGCTCGCCTACCACCTGCCCGCCGACAGCCCGCTGCGCCCGCTGCTGCCCGCGGCCGCCGCCGCGCTGCGAAGCCGCCTCGCCGACCCCGACCTGCTGCTCGACTTCCACCTCGTCCACACCACCAAGGGCGCCTCGATGTCGGCCGTCCTGCGCACCCACTTCGGCCTGCCGGCCGCGGGCGGAGCCGACCCGAACGGACTGGTCGACTGCGGCCCGGCCCTCGTCCTGACGCCCTACCACGACGAGTACGAGCGGGTCTGGCTGCGTCCGGCCGGGCTCACCGGCCCCGACGACCCGGTGCTCGAACTGCTCGGCGGGCTGGGGGCCAGCTACTGGCTGGAAATCGAGCGGGGCGCCATCGAGGCCGTCCTGCGCGGCGAAGTGGAGCGCCTGACAGCCGCCGCCACCGAGGCGGTGGTGGCCGCCGACGGCCAGGCCTGGCTACAGCACCCGCAGCTCACTGTCCCCGACCTGGTCGCCGAGGCGGCCCGGGCCCACGGCCTCGGCGAGGACGCCGCGGTGCTCTACCTCCAACTGCTGGCCCTGCCCGACCCCACCGACCGCAACGTCGCCCGCTGGACGGGCTGGAAGCCGGCCAGGCTCAAGCGCGCCCGCGTCGAACTCGCCGCCACCGACCTGGTGCTGGAGGCCAAGCGGGCCCGGGCCGGCCGCACCCTCTTCCTGCCCGGCGGCTGGCAGGAGGCCAAGGCCCCCGCCCTGCCCGCCGAGACGTGGAAGGCCGCCCTCTACGAACTGCCCACCCACCGCGTCCCGCTGCCCCACCTGCCCGTCCCGGAGCTGTTCGCCCGGGCCTGGCAGCGGACCCTCGACGGCGACGCCCCCGGCTACGAAGAGCTCCAGACCAGCAAGCGCAGGAAGGCCCGCCGATGAGCACCACGCCGACGAACAGCACACCGACGGGCAACACACCGGCGAGTGCCGACACCGCCCCCGCGAGCCGGCAGATCATCCCGCCCGAGGAGAAGCACGCCGCCGAACTGGAGTTCCTGGCCGCGTACGACAGCGGCCCGCGCCCGCCCGGCTGGCGGCTCACCCCGCGCGCCGTCGTCACCTTCGTCATGGGCAGCGACGGCGAGAAGCTCAAGGCCGGCCGCCGCGGCCTCGCCATCGAGCAGAAGTTCGTCGGCGAGCGCGCCCTCGTCGAACGCTGCGTCGTCACCCTCGCCGGGGAGCGCGGCCTGCTGCTCGTTGGCGAGCCCGGCACCGCCAAGTCCATGCTCTCCGAACTGCTCGCCGCCGCCGTCTGCGGCACCAGCGCGCTCACCGTCCAGGGCACCGCCGGTACCACCGAGGACCAGCTCAAGTACGGCTGGAACTACGCCCTCCTGCTCGCCAAGGGGCCCAGCCGGGATGCCCTGGTGCCCTCCCCGGTGCTCACCGCGATGACCACCGGGGCGGTGGCCCGCGTCGAGGAGGTGACCCGCTGCCTGCCCGAGGTGCAGGACGCGCTGGTCTCCCTGCTCTCCGAACGGCGGCTCTCCGTACCCGAGTTGGCCGGCACCCCGGACGGACAGCTGCACGCCGCCGCCGGCTTCACCCTGATCGCCACCGCCAACCTGAGGGACAAGGGCGTCAGCGAGATGTCCGCGGCGCTCAAGCGGCGGTTCAACTTCGAGACGGTCGGCCCGATCGCCAGCCTCGCCGCCGAGGTCGAACTCGTCCGCCGGCAGTCGACCGTCGCCGTCGCCCGCGCCGGAGCCCCCTACGCGGTGGACGACGCCGTCCTGGAGGCCCTCGTCACCGCCTTCCGTGACCTGCGCACCGGCCGTTCCACCGAAGGCTGGGACGTCGAGCGCCCGTCCACCGTGATGAGCACGGCAGAGGCCGTCTCGGTCGCCACCGCGCTCGGGGTCACCGCCGCCTACCTGCCCGACGGCGGCGACCTGCTCGGCCGCCTTCCCGGCCAACTCATCGGTGTCGTCCGCAAGGACGACCCGGCCGACGCGGCACGGCTGCTCGGCTACTGGGACGGGCCGGTCCGCCGGCGCGCCGAACAGGGCGCCGGCACCTGGCGCACCCTGTGGGACCTCCGCTCGGCCCTGGAGGCATGAGGCGATGACCAGCACGGTGACGCCCGCCCCGGCCGGCCCCGATCACCAGGCCGGCCGCGACCACCAGGACGGCCCCGTCCGTCCGCTCCGCCCCGGCCACCTGGACGGCCTAGACGACCCGCGCCCGGCCGTCCGGGCCGAGGCCGAGCGGCTGGCCGCCTCCGGCACCGGCCGGCCCGGGCCCTACCTGATCGGCGTGCGGCACCACGCGCCGTCGCTCAGCGCGGTCCTCCCCGCGCTGCTCGACGCCGTCAAGCCCGAGGTGGTGCTGGTCGAACTCCCCACCGAGTTCCAGCCCTGGCTCGGCTGGCTGGCGGACGAGGACACCCAGGCCCCCGTCGCCCTCGCGGCCGCCTCGCCCGGCCGCGAGGGCGGCCGGGGCCCCGCCGCCGACTCCGGCCCCGGCCGGCTCGCCTTCTACCCGTTCGCCGACTTCTCCCCGGAGCTGGTCGCCCTGCGCTGGGCCCGGCGCAACGGCGTCGAGACACTCGCCTGCGACCTCCCGCTCGCCCACCGCACCACGCCCCACGAGGAACAACAGCCCGCCCCCGGTGCCCCCGGCGCCCCCGGTGTCGCCGACGCGCTGCGCCACCGCCTCACCGGGCGCGATTCCGACGACGACCTGTGGGACCGCCTCGTCGAGACCGCAGCCCCCGGCTCCACCCCCGACGCCGTCCGGCGCGCCGCCCTGCTGGTCGGCTGGGCGCTGCGCCGCGACGCCGAGACCGGCCCCGGCGTCGACCCGTACGACCTACGGCGCGAAGCCTGGATGCGTGCCCGGATCCGGGCCGCGGCGGCCGGCGGGCGCCGGGTCGCCGCCGTCGTCGGCGCCTTCCACGCGCCCGCCCTGCTCGACGGGCCCGCCGCCACCGAGGAACCGCCGCACCCGGACCACCTCGGGCACGCCCTCTCCCTGATCCCCTACACCTACCCGCTGCTCGACGCCCGGTCCGGCTATCCGGCGGGCATCCGCGATCCCGAGTGGCAGCACACCGTCCTCGACGCCGGCGGCGACCCCGACCGCCTCACCCGGGCCCTCACCACCACCGCCGTCCGGATCTGCGAAGCACTGCGCAGCCAGGACCACCCCTCCGGCCCGGCCGACGCCCGCGAGATCGTCCGCCTCGCCGGAGACCTCGCCCGCCTGCGCGGCCACGCCGCCCCCGGCCGCGGCGAACTCGTCGAAGCCGTCCAGACCGTCCTCGCCCAAGGCGAACCCCTCGGCCGCGGCCGGGCCGTCGCCCGCGCCCTCGAACGCGTCCTGGTCGGCACCCGAACCGGCCGCGCCACCCCCGCGGCCCCGCGCAGCGGGCTCGCCCCCGCCGTCGAAGCCCTCCTCGCCGACCTCGGCCTCCCCGGCCCCGCCGACCCCGAGCCCCGCGAACTCCGCCTCGATCCGCTGCGCACCCCCCTCGACCGCCGCCGCGAGATCCTCCTCCACCGCCTCACCGCCTGCGGGGTCCCCTACGCCGACCCCGTCACCACCACCGGCGCGGGCGGCACCGAAGCCATCGGCACGCGCTGGCGCCTCCACTGGACCCCGGCCACTGCCGCCATGCTCACCGTCGCGGGCGCCCGAGGCGTCACCCCCGCGCAGGCCGCCGAAGGCACCCTGCGCGAACGCCTCCGCCGCGAACAGCAGGCCGACGGCCCCACTGCCCGCGAGGTCCTCCAAGGCCTCACCGACGCGGCCGCCTGCGGCCTCCCGGCCCTCGCCGACACCCGCCTCACCCAACTCGCCACCGTCCTCCCGTCCTCCGGCACCCTCCCCGAACTCCTCGACGCCCTGGCCCTCCTCGACCGCCTCGCCGCCGGCCACCTCCCGGGCTACCTCCCACCCGACACCCCCGGCGCCCCCGGGGCTCTCGCGTCGTCGCCCGAGCTGGGCGCCGCCCCCGGCCGGCAGGAGCCGGCGTACCTCGCCGCGTTCCCCGACGGCTCCCCGCCGTTGCCCGGTGCGGGCGGGGCGTCGGCCGGGCCGGCGGGGCGGTTGGGGGCGGTGGGCGAGGTGTTGACCGTGGCGGCCGTGCGGCAGTTGGAGGGGTTGGGCGGGTCGGACGATCCGGCGGATGCGCGGGCGCTGGTGGAGCTGGCGCGGCGGGCGGATCTGGACGGCGGGTTGCGGCTGGGGCACGTGCTGGCCGAACTCGCGGACCGGGGGAGTCCGTTGGTGCGAGGCGCAGCCGGAGCGGTGCGGGTGCTGCTGGGGCGGGAGCGGGCGGAGGCGCTGGGCGGGCGGGCGGCTTCGTGGGTGGACGGGGCGACCGGCCCGGAGGCCCGGCACGCGCTCGGGCGGGGGCTGGTCGGCCTGCTGACGGCAGCGGAGGGCCTGTTCGCCACCGCGCCGGAGGCGCTGGAGCCCGTGCTGGAGCGGATCACCTCGCTGCCCGACGCCGCCTTCCTGGACCGGCTGCCGGCGTTGCGCGGGGGCTTCGACACGCTCAGCCCGGCCGCCCGGGACCGGTTGCTGCTCCTGGTCGAGGAACGCCTGGGCACCCGGCTCGCGGGCCTGCCCGAGGAGGTCCCGCCGGCGGTGGTGGCCGGCTGGGTCCGCGCGGATCTGGCCGCCCGCGCGGCGCTGGCCCGGCGCGGCCTGCTGCCGGAGCCCGGGGGCGATCCGGCGTCCGAGCCACCGCACCGCGTCGAGCCGCTCCCTTCCGCATCCGTCGCCACGCGGCACGCCCTCGCCCCGGCCGAGCGCTGGCGGCTGCTCCTCGGCCGCCCCGGCAGCGGTGGCCTGAGCGGGCGGTGCGCCCGACTCGCCACCGCCCTGGACGAGTTGTACGGCAGCGGGCGAGGCGAGGGCTCCGGCCCGGGCCTGGACGGGCGGTCCGGGCGGGGCGGCCGCGAGGCGCCCTTCCCGGGGGTGCGGGAGTGGGCCGAGGAACTGTCGGCGCTGTTCGGGCCGGGCGTCCGGGAGGAGGTGCTGGCGGCCGCCGTGGCGCAGGGCCGGACGGACGTCCTGGAGGCGATCGAGCCGGGTGCCGTCCGCCCGTCGGTCGACTTGCTGCGCACGGTGTTGGAGCATGCGGGCGGCCTGCCGGAGGCGAGGGTGGCGCGGCTGCGTCCGCTGGTGCGGCGTCTGGTGGACGAGTTGACGCGCGCGTTGGCGACCAGGCTGCGTCCGGCGCTGACCGGGATCAGCGTGCCGCGGCCGACGCGTCGGCCGGGTGGCGGACTGGACCTGGACCGGACCATTCGCGCCAATCTCGCCACGGCCCGCCCGTCGGGGGACGGCGGCACACTCATCGTGCCCGAGCGTCCGGTGTTCCGGACCAGGGCCCGGCAGGCGGCCGACTGGCGGCTGATCCTGGTCGTGGACGTCTCCGGGTCGATGGAGGCCTCGACGGTCTGGGCGGCGCTGACGGCGTCGATCCTGGCCGGGGTGCCTTCGCTGAGCACCCACTTCGTGGCGTTCTCCACCGAGATCGTCGACCTGACCGAGCGGGTGGAGGATCCGCTGAGTGTGCTGCTGGAGGTGCGGATCGGTGGTGGCACCAGCATCGCGGGCGGGCTGCGGTATGCGCGGAAGCTGGTGACGGTGCCGTCCCGGACGCTGGTCGTGGTGGTCAGCGACTTCGAGGAGGGCGGCCCGGTGGGCGGGCTGCTGGCCCAGACCCGGGCACTGGTGGATTCCGGTGTGCACCTGCTCGGCTGCGCCGCGCTGGACGACACGGGGACGGCCCGCTATTCGAAGGCGGTCGCGGGCCAGTTGGTCGCGGCCGGTATGCCCGTGGCGGCGTTGAGTCCGCTGGAACTGGCCCGCTGGGTGGGGGAGAAGGTGCGATGAGCGTGGCGGAGCGGACGAGCGGCTGGCCGGCGGTCCGGCCGGAGGTGGTCGCGGAGGTGGTGGCCGGGTTGAGCGCCCGGTTGCAGAAGCGGCTGGACGGCGCGGCGGCGAAGCTGGCGGAGCGGCCGGTGACCCGTTGCGGTGACGAGTGGCGGGTGGAGGTGGACGAGGAGACGGCGCTCGTGCTGCACGCCCCGGGCGCGGTGGTCGCGGATGCGGCCGGCGTCCGCTGCGGTTGCCTGCTGGCCCCGGCCTGCGTGCACCGGGCCGCTGCGGTCATGCTCTGCCCGTTGGCCGAGCTGGCGGAGGAGCCCGGGGAGCCCGAGGAGGTCACGCCGACCGAGGCGGCCCCAGCGCCCTCGGAGGAGCCGCAGGAGCGACGGGAGCCACGGGAGTCACGGGAGTCACGGGAGTCACGGGAGTCACAGAAGTCACAGGAGGCGCAGTCCGAGGCCGGGCCCACCCCGGTGGAGGTGGCGGCGGCCCGCCACCTCCACCGGGCCGGGTGCGCCGTGCTGGCCGCCGGAGTGAGCGGCGCGGGGGCGGTCGCGCAGGCCGAGTTGCTGCGGGCGGCCCACCGGGCGCGGCTGGCGGGGTTGTACCGCCCGGCCGCGGCGGCGGTCGCGGTGGTGACGAGGCTGCGCGCGGCCCGGTCCGGGGCGCCGGACCACCGGCTGGCGGACCTGGTGGCCGGTCTGCGCGAGCTGCTGGACCTCACCACCGCCCTGAGCACCGGCTCCGGCCCGGTCGCCGAGCTGCGCGGCACCGCCCGCCAGGCGTACGGCGAGGAGGGCGGCTTGCGGCTGTACGGGCTGTTCACCGAGCCGGTGCTGACGGCCACGCATGCGGGGGTGGTGAGTTGGGCGGTGGACGCCGGGGGCCGGCTCAGCACGGTGGCCGAGGTGATGCCGCACGGTGACGCGGCGGCCGCCGCCCCGCAGGCGGTCGGGGCGGGCAACCGGACGGTCCGGCTGGGGGAGGCCCCGCTCAGCCACCGGGAGTTCAGCCGTGCCGGGCTGGCCGTCCAGGGCGCCACCCGGTCCGCCGCCGGGCGGCTGGGCGCGGGTGCTTCCGTCCGGGCGGTCCGGGCGGCGGGCGTGGCGTGGACGGCGGAGCCGGTGGCCGCGCTCTGGGCCGAACCGGCGGCCGCCCAGGTGGCGCGGGCGCTCGCGGCGGAGTCGCTGCCGTACGAGGGCCGCCCGGCCGGGAGTGACCTGCTGTTCCTGGACGTGACTCTGCTGGGCCCGGCTCCGGCCGGCCCGGGCGGGGCGCCGAGGCTGCTGGCGCGCTGCGAGGGCGGTGCCGACGGTGCCGATGGTGCCGACGGCGGCTTGGTGGTCGGTCTGTGCACGGGGCACGAGCACCCGGGCCTGGCCTTCCGGGCGAACCTCGCACTGCTCGCCACCACGCCCGGCCTGCGGCTGCGGGTGATCGGCCGTCTGGAGCGATCGGACCGTCCGGAGCTTCGCCTGCTCGCGATCGGCACACCCCCGGAGCCCTCGACGGCCCCCGAGGCCCCCGGCCTTCCCTCGCTCGCCGTCCCCGCGGACCGGGCCGACCGGGTCAATCTCGGCCTCGAACGCCTCCAGACCGCCGACCTGCGGACCACCGACCTCCAGACCGCCACCGCCACCGATGCCGTGCCCGGCTTCCCGGTCGGTCTCCCGAGCGAGGCCCCGTACGGGCCGCCCGTCCACGTGCTCGGCCGCCGGGTCGAGCAGGCGGTCACCACCGGGCGCCATGCCCTGGCCCCGAGCGCGGCCACGGCGGCCGCCGACGGGAGCCTGCTGCGCGCCGCCGGGCTGGTGACGGCCGCCGAGCTCCTGGACGCACTGCGGGCCGCCGCGGACGACCGGCGCCGCGACGTGTTCGGCCGGGTCGTCCCGGACGACCATGACGCCTTCGCCGGGTCCTGGCTGGCGGCCGCCTGCTACACGGAGGAACTGGCCGCCGCGCTCTGCGCCGCCGCCTGGGCCGGGGAGCCCGCCATGGACCGGCATCGAGGGGAGGTATAAGGAAAACTATTTGCATAGACAGCTAATCCGCGTCGGCTGGCATACTTGTCCCAGGGAAGACGTCACGAGACGTGCAGGGAAGTGGAAGGGAAGGCGAGCGATGGGTATCCGCGACGACGCGGCCGAGGTCCGGGCCCGTGGCTGGCGGACTCTCGCCGCGCTGCACGGGCTGATCGACGCGGCGCTGGAGAAGGCGCTGCAGGCGGAGCACCGGCTCTCGGTGGTCGAGTACACGGTGCTGGACGCCCTGTCGCGGCAGGACGGGTGGCACATGCGGATGCAGCAGCTGGCCCGCGCCGCGGCGCTGAGCAGCAGCGCGACGACCCGCCTGGTGACCAGGCTGGAGGACCGCGGGCTGCTCAGCCGCTACCTCTGCGCCGACGACCGGCGCGGGATCTACACCGAGCTGACGCCGGAGGGCCGCACCCTGCTGACGGCCGCCCGCCCGGTGCACGACGCCACCCTGGAGGCGACCCTGGCGCAGGCCGCCGAGGTGCCGGAGCTGGCGCCGCTGGTCCACGCGCTCTCCGGACTCGACGACCCGGCCGGGCTCACCGGCCGCCCCCCGACCAACGCCTGAACCCCGGCCAACGCCTGAACCCCGACCCCGACCCCGGCCCCGACCTCGACATCAAGTCCGGCGCCGGCCCCGGTGACCCCGCGCGGCCCGCACGGCCCGGACGCTCAACGCCGCCCGGCGGACAGGGCGTTGCGGTGCACCTGGTCGAGCAGGGCGAGCAGCAGCTCCTTGCTGGACGCCCGCTCCCGCACGTCGCAGAGCACGATCGGGACCTCGGGGCCGAGGTCGAGGGCGCGCCGGACGTCCTCGGGGCTGGCGTCGCGGCGGCCGTGGAAGCAGTTGACGCCGATCGCGAACGGGATGCCGCGCTGCTCGAAGAAGTCCACGGCGGCGAAGCTGGATTCGAGCCGCCGGGTGTCGGCGAGGACGATCGCCCCGAGGGCGCCGAGCGCGAGGTCGTCCCACATGAACCAGAACCGGAACTGGCCGGGTGTGCCGAACAGGTAGAGCACCAGGTCCTCGCGGACGGTGATCCGCCCGAAGTCCATCGCCACGGTGGTGGTGGACTTGCCCTGGACGCCGTCGAGGCTGTCGACCCCGATGCTGGCGCGGGTCATCCGCTCCTCGGTCTGCAGCGGTTCGATCTCGCTGACCGAGCCGACCATGGTGGTCTTGCCGACGCCGAAGCCGCCGGCGACGAGGATCTTGACCGCGCCCGGCACCAGGCTCTGGGTCGTCAATTCGGGTCTCCTGGAGTGGGACTGAGAGGTGCGGGGCGGTCGGGTCCGCCGGGTCAGAGCCGGCGGACGCCCTCGATCACGGCCTGGATCAGCGAGATGTCCGGCGCCTCGGCGAGCTGGACCGGGGCGCGGGTGAGGATCAGCCGGGCCTCGGCGAGGTCGTCGAGCAGCACCTTGACGACGCTGACGGGCAGGTCGAGGGTGGCCGCGATCTCGGCCACGGCCAGCGGGCGTTCGCGGCACAGGTCGAGGATCGCGGCCGGTTCGGGCGTGAGCCGGCTGGTGTCGGTGCGCGGGTCGGAGGTGACCACCAGGGTGATCAGCGCGAATCCGTCACGGACCGGGCCGGTGCGCCCGTTGGTGATCGCGTAGGGGCGGACCAGATGGCCTGCGTCCTTGTCGTAGAACCAGGCCTCCTCGGCGTCGGCGGTCACGCACCGCCACCCGCGCCGGCCTGGCCTGCGTCGCTGCGCGGTGCCGCGGTGAGGTACTGGCCGACCTGCTTGACCAGCATGTTGATCTCGTAGGCCATCAGCCCGGCGTCCACCTGCTCGCTGGTGAGGACGGCGAGCCGGGCGCCCTGCCCGGCGGTGGTGACGAACAGGAACAGCTGGTCCATCTCGACCACGGTCTGCCGGACCCGGCCGCCGTTGAAGCGGTGGCCGGCGCCGCGGGCGAGGCTCTGCAGACCGGAGGCGACGGCGGAGAGGTGTTCGGCGTCGGCCCGGTCGAGGCCCTGGGACATGCCGACCAGCAGGCCGTCCTCGGAGAGGACGATGGCGTGCCGGGTCTCGGGTACCCGCGCCACCAGCTGGTCCAGCAGCCAGTTGAGGTCGCGCGGGGTGTCGGTGTGCTGCGTCATCACTGCTGTTCCTTGGCTTCCTGAACGGCGGAGGCCTCCCAGGCGGCGGAAGGTGCGGCCGGGAGGTGGGGCGCGGCGGGCGCCTGGGGGGCGGTGGGGGTGGTCGGCGCGTCGGGGTCGGCCGCGCGGGCGGTCCGGGTGCCGCGCTGGATGGCGGCCATGGTGGTGCGGGAGCGCTGTGGCGACGGGTCGTCGGCCCTGGCGGCCCAGGTTCCTCCGGTGGCCCCGGTTTGTCCGGTGGCCCCGGCGGCTCCGTGCCAGGGCCCGGCCTGGGGCGGCGGGCCGACCACGGGGGGCAGCATGGCGCCGGGAGCGTGGGCCTCGCGGAGCTGCTCGGCGAGGCTGGCGTTGCGGACCCGCTGCGGCAGGACCCGCGGGGTGCGCAGTTCGCCGTTTGGGCCGTGGTCCGAGTGCTCCTCCTGGGCGCGTCCGTGGGCGGGCGCAGGAGGCTCGGCGGTGGCACCGTCGAAGGGCCCGGTCGTGGGCCCGGCCGTGGTTCCGGCCGGCACGTCCGCAGCACGGCCGTCGGCCGGCGGCCCACCGGGCGGGATGTCGGACGGGACCTCGTACGGGCGCGGGAAGACGGGCCGGGGGACGACCACGGCCCCGGGCAGACCGGGTATCTCGGCGCCGACCGGCAGACCGCCGTTGGCCGGGCCGGGGGCGGCTCCCTCGGCCGGGCCGCCGTCCAGGGGGTACTGGGCGAGCAGTTCGCCGATGATCACACCGCTGCCACCCGCACCGGGAACACCAGGTCCCCCGGGAACACCAGGCACCACCAGGCCACTGGCCACACCACCAGCCCCGGGCCCGCCGGGCGCACCCGGCTCGGCCCCGGGCGCCGGAGCGCCCGGCCCGGTGCCGATCAGCCCGCCGAGCACTCCGGCGAGCGCGCCGGTCAGCCCCCCGTCCAGCCCGCCGTCCAGACCGCCGGGGTCGTTGCCGCCCGCCGCCCGCACGGGCTCGGGGACAGGGGTCCGGGTGACCCGCGCGCCGGACGGCAGTCCGGCCATGGCGGCCGGCTGGTCGGCCTGCTCCAGCAGCACCGACGGCACCAGCACCACGGCCCGGGTGCCGCCGTAGGGCGAGGGCCGCAGGGTGACCTGGATGTCGTGCCGGGCGGCCAGCCGTGCGACGACGAACAGGCCGAGGCGCAGGTCGTCGCCGAGGGCGGAGACGTCCAGCTCGGGCGGGTTGGCCAGGTAGTCGTTGAGCCGCTCGTACTCGTCCTCGCCCATGCCGAGGCCGCGGTCCTCGACCTCGACCGCCAGGCCCTTGGGGACTTCCTGCGCGGAGACCTGCACCTGGGTGTACGGCGGGGAGAAGGTGGTGCCGTTCTCGATGAGTTCGGCGATCAGGTGGATGACGTCGGCGACGGCCTGTCCGCTGAGTGAGGCGCGCGGCACGCCCTGGACGACGACGCGGGCGTAGTTCTCGGTCTCGGAGACGGCGCTGCGCAGCACGTTGACCATGGGCACGGCGTTGCGCCAGCGCCGGGCGGGCAGGGCGCCGCCGAGGATGACGAGGTTCTCGGCGTTGCGCCGCATCCGGGTGGCGAGGTGGTCGACCGCGAACAGTTCGCGCAGCAGCTCGGGTTCCTCGTGCTCGCGCTCCAGGGCATCGAGCATGCTGATCTGTCGGTGGATCAGGATCTGGGTGCGGCGGGCGATGTTGAGGAAGACCTTCTTCGTCCCCTCGCGGCCCTGGGCCTGGTGGATGATGGCGGCGACGGCGGCCTGGCGGACGGCGGCGAGGCCGTCGGAGGTCTGCTGGACCTCGTCGCCGGTCCGGCGGGACGGTGACCAGGCGGGCGGTGTGGGTACGGGCTCCCCGGCGCGCAGCCGTCCGACGACCTCGGGGATCTCGTCCTGGGCGAGCGCGAGGGTGTCGGTGCGCAGTGCGCCGAGGCGGGCGGACAGGGCCCGCGCGGTCCGGATGCCGTGGGCCAGGCTGATCAGCAGGACCAGGGCGACAGCGGCGCTTCCGGCGATCAGGGCGGTGCGGTGTTCGGTGCCGCGCAGCAGGTAGGCGGCGTAGCCCCAGGCGGCGGCGAGGCCCAGGCTGGGGACCAGTACGAGGGCGAGGAGCGAGCTGCGGAGCGAGCCGGACCGGCCGGCGCGGTGGGCCGTGCGGGGGGCCGATATGCCTGGCATCTGATTCCTTGTTGCAGGGCCGAGTCGCTGGGCCGAACGGCGGGCCGGCCTGTACGCGGTCCGGCCGGGGCTTCAGGGCGCCGCGGCCGGGGTGGCCGGACGGGGTGACGCGGTGTCATCGTCCGGGCGGGGGTGCAGCACGGCCGCCGACGGCAGGAACGCTATCAGTCCCAGGTGCCCTCATCGCAACATCAACTGACGATCTGTGGACGGGTGGTGACGATGGTGGAGGAGCCCGGGGGGAATGTCCGCCGGCGGAAAGCCGCAGCTCACGTCGGTCGCGGGTGGCGCGTGGATGGCGTGCGGACGGCGCGTGGACGGCTCTCCGGGGGCCGGGAGAACCTCCCGGAGAGTCGTCAGGAACAGGTCAAGTCGCCGCCGTGCCGAACGTTCGCCCTCTCGGTTCGGGTGCCCGGCTCCGAGGGTGCCCGGCTCCAAGGGCGTCCGGCCCCGAGGGCGCGCAGTACCGATTCAGCCCGCCAGCGGTATCGGTACCACCTGCCCGCCCCCGATGGCCTGCAGCTCCACCGCGGCCTCCCGCTGGGACAGTTCGCTCCACGCCCAGCTCGCCAGGTCGGACAGCTCCGCCGACCACTGCTTGCCGTAGGTGCCGGAGGCGACCTGCCCGAGCCGCAGCCGCTGGACGTCCGAGGTCCCGGCCGGCGGGTAGACGTGGGTGGCGTCGCGCAGGTAGCGCTCGATGCGGAACTCGGCTTGCAGGCCCCGGGCGGCGTGGATCTCCATGGCGTTGCGCGCGGAGTCCAGCGCGTACTCGGTGTTGATGAGTTTGGCGTTCATCAGCTCGGCGTCGCAGGCCTTGCCGTGGTCGAGCAGGTGGGAGGCGTGGTAGGCGGCCAACTTGGCCGTCATCAGCCTGGACTGCATCTCGCCGAGCTTCAGCGCGATGTTGGGCAGTTGGTTGATCGGCTTGCCGTAGAGCACCCGCTCCTCGGCGAAGCGAGCGGTGTCCTGGACGATCGCGGTGTGGATCCCGAGCGCGACGGCGGCGAGGTTGAGCCGGCCGTAGAGGGTGGAGGAGGAGTAGGCGACGTCCAGGCCCTGGCCCTCCAGGCCCAGCCGGTTGCCGACGGGGATGCGGCAGTCCTCGAAGACGATCTCGCCGAAGCTGAAGCCGTGCAGGCCGCTCTGCGAGCCGAGTTCGCCGACGCGGAAGCCGGGGCGCTCGCTCTCGACCAGGAACGCGGACAGGCCCCTGCTGCCCTCGCCGGTGCGGAAGACCACGCCGTGCACGTCGCCGATGTGGGAGTTGCCGACGAACCACTTGCGGCCGTTGAGCACGTACTGGTCGCCCTCGCGGCGGGCGGTGCCGGACATGCCGAGCACGTGGCCGCCGCACTCCGGTTCCGTGACGGCGATGGTCGGCAGCGACTCGCCGGAGGCGAACCTCGGCAGCCACTTGCGCCGTTGGGCGTCCGAGCCGAAGTGGATGACCTTGGCGACTCCGAGCTGTGAGGCCTGCGCCATCGCACCCATGGCGCCGCTGATCCGGGCGAGTTCCTCCACGATGATGGTCTTGGCGAGGTGCCCCAGTCCCAGTCCGCCGAATTCGCGCGGAATGGTCACCCCGATCCAGCCCCGCCGGGCGATCTCCCGCGACAGTTCGAACTCGACGGTCCGTTCGGCCTCCATTCGGGCCACGTGCGGGCGTACCTCCTTCTCCGCGAACTCCCGGACCTCCGCTCGGAGACTCTCGTGGCGCTCGTCGGTGAAGTAGTCCATCGCCATGCTGGGGTCCTCTCTTGTCAGTGGATGTGCCGTGCCTCCGTCCGTGCTGTCGAAGTCGCTCCAGCCGCTCCCCGGGAATGAGTGGGGGTTCGAGGTGGTGGCGGCCGACTGCCCCTTTGCAATCGGTGCATGCGGAACTCGGGGCGTCCTCCCCGGGGTTGGGAATGCCGCCCGTGTCTTCGGCAGGGCTCATTGTCGTATGGGCCTCCTGTGCTGACCCAGAGTCGATCTTGGATTGGCGGAAATCGGCCCGTCCTTACGCTGAGGAGTTTTGCCATGGCTCTGAGTGGGAAGTGATCCTGCCCCGCCATGGCAACCTGCTGAGCGGCCGCTCACATGCGGCTTTGACTGTCCATCAGCAACGGTGATGAGCCGGACCGGGAGCACCGAACCGCCCGGATGTCTGATTACATGTGCGCCATGACTGATGTGATGAGCACTCAAGGCCAGTTCCCGGGTGCCGCCGGGGAGTCCGAGCGGACCCGCAGGCTGCGCAGCCTTGGTCTCAACGAACCGTCCGCGGACGAGGCCTTCGACCGCTTCGCCCACCTGGCCGCCAGCATCACCCGCGCTCCCATCGCGATGGTCAACTTCATCAACGACGAGCGCCAGATGTTCCGGGGGCTCTACATTCCGCCAAACTCGAACGACGTCGCGGTCGATGAAGGCGCTTCCTGGGCCGATCGGGGCATCGCCTTCGACCTTCCCACCCGTCAGATGCCGCTGAGTCACGGCTTCTGCCCGCATGTCGTCGCCCAGCGGTCCCCCCTCGCGCTCGACGACATCCTCGCCTACCCCCGGTTCTCCGGAAACCCGGTCGTCGACGAACTGGGCGTGCGCGCCTACCTCGGCGCCCCGCTCGTCGACGACACCAACACCGTCATCGGCACCGTCTGCGTCCTCGACCGGGAACCCCGGCAGTGGGGGCGCGAGCGGCTGCGCGACATCCAGCACCTCGCCGAGGCACTGCTCTCCGAGATCCGGTTGCGCGACAACCTGCTCGCCCAGCAGCAGGAGATGTTCGCCGCCTTCGACGGCTCCCCGTTCCCCATCATGCTGACCGACGGCCCCGGTCAGGAGATCCGCTACGCCAACGCCCAGCACGCCGACACCTTCGGAGCCCCGGTGGCGTACGGCGCGATCGGCCTGGCCTACCCGCAGCTCGGCGCCGCCGGCCTCCAGCAGGTCATCGTCGAGGCCTACCACACCGGGCGCAGCACCGTCCTCAACGACGTCCGGATCCAGTCAGGCCGCCCCGACGTCCAGCGCGGCCAGCAGATCTTCAGTTTCACCTGCACCCCGCTGCGGGCCGCGCGCACCGGCCAGGTCAACGGTGTCCTCACCGTCGGCATGGACGTCACCGCGCAGTCCCGCACGGAGGAGGAACTCGGCACGCTGGCCGCCCTGCTGGTCGACCGGCTCCAACAGAACGGTGCCACCCCCGTCGGCCGCCCGGGCATCGCCGGGGAGTCCGGTCTCGTCCTGCCGAGCTGAGCCGCCGACCCGCCGTCCGCGTGCGGCGTCGCCGTCCCCCTCCGCACCACTGCCCGTCGATCCGTACCACCGCGCACCACCCACCACCGTGGCGGGGCGCCTCTCACCCCCGAGGAGAGGCTCCCCGCCACGGTGCCGTCCGGGGGCGGGCCCGAGCGGGTGAACCGTCCCCGCCCGCGCCCCGGCCGCGTCCCGCCCGGCGGCCGCCGATGGTAGGCATGGGCCGCATGGACTGGTTCGCCGCCCCCGACTACTGGTTGAGCCGACTGCTCGTCCAACGCCTGCTCGCCGGCCTCTACCTGATCGGATTCCTCGCCGCCGCCGCACAGTTCCGCGCCCTCATCGGCAGCGACGGCATGCTGCCGGTGCCCCGCTTCACCGCCCGGGTCCCGTTCCGCCACTCGCCCGGACTGTTCCACCTCCACTACAGCGACCGCTTCTTCGCCGCCGTCGCCTGGAGCGGCGCCGCGCTCGCCGCCGCCGTGACCGCCGGACTCGGTGACGCCGTCCCGCTCTGGGCGTCCGTCCTGCTGTGGGCGGTGCTCTGGGGGCTCTACCTCTCGATCGTCAACGTCGGACAGACCTGGTACTCCTTCGGCTGGGAGTCGCTGCTGCTCGAAGCGGGCTTCCTCGCCGCCTTCCTCGGCAACGCCGACACCGCCCCGCCCACCCTGGTGCTCTGGCTGATGCGCTGGCTGGCCTTCCGGGTCGAGTTCGGCGCCGGACTGATCAAACTGCGCGGCGACCGCTGCTGGCGCGACCTCACCTGCCTGCGCTACCACCACGAGACCCAGCCCATGCCCGGACCGCTCAGCTGGTTCTTCCACCACCTGCCCGACCCGCTGCACCGCGTCGAGGTCGCCGCCAACCACTTCGTCCAACTCGTCGTCCCCGTCGGCCTCCTCCTCCCGCAGCCGGTCGCGAGCTACGCCGCCTGCGCCGTCGTCGCCACCCAGCTGTGGCTGATCGCCTCGGGCAACTTCGCCTGGCTCAACTGGCTCACCACCACGCTCGCCCTCGCCGCCGTCGACCCGGCCCGCGTCGGACTGCCCGTCCACGCCCGCGTCCACCCCGCCACGCCCGTCTGGTTCGAGGCGCTGGTGATCGCCCTGACCGCGGCCGTCGCCGTCCTGAGCTACTGGCCGGTCCGCAACCTCGTCTCCCGCCGCCAGGCCATGAACCGCTCCTTCAACCGGCTGCACCTCGTCAACACCTACGGCGCCTTCGGCAGCATCAGCCGCATCCGCCAGGAGGTCGTCGTCGAAGGCACCGACGAACCGACCCTCACCCCGCACACCGTCTGGCACGAGTACGGCTTCAAGGGCAAACCCGGCGACGTGCGCCGTCTCCCGCGCCAGTACGCCCCCTACCACCTGCGGCTCGACTGGCTGATGTGGTTCGCCGGCATCTCACCCGCCTACGCCCGCCCCTGGTTCCTGCCCTTCATCGCCCGCCTGCTCGCCGGCGATCCCGCCACCCTTCGCCTGCTGCGCCACAACCCCTTTCCCGGCACCCCGCCGACCCACGTCCGGGCGACCCTCTACCTCTACCGGTTCACCAGTTGGCGCGAACTGCGGGAAACCGGCGCATGGTGGCACCGCACCGCGCTCCACGAGTACCTCGCGCCGGTCGACCTCACCACCCTCGGCCGCGCCGGATACCGCCCACCCCTCGGCCGACGGCTCCGCACCGTCCCGCTGGACCGGCCGCGGCGGCCCGGGGCCCGCCCGGAGAGCCCGCCCGCCCGGCCCGACGGCCGTGGGCCCCAGTACCCGTCCGGCCCAACGCCCCACCACCCGTGCGGCCCTCCCGGGTAGCGGCCAGGCGGGGGGTATGGCACACGACACCCGCCCGTCGGGCGGTGGGTGCGTGCAAGGCTCGAACGGGCACCCGTATTCTGGGCGTCCACAACCGGCGGCCGCCCGCGCGCCCCCCAGCCCCGCCCCCGGGGCACCCCGCGCAACCGGTCCGCCGCCCCCTCGCCGCCAGCCCCGCCGTCGTCGCCCAGAACCGGACCTCACATGACAGTGCTTCACTCGCGCAACGCCGACGCAGCCGACCCGGCGGACGTCGCCGACGCCGCAGACGTCAAGGACCCCCAGGACGCCAAGGCCACCACGGCGGAGACCGACCTCCGCGAGGACCTCGGCCGCTACGCCGAACTCGGGGCCTTCACCCTCACCGCCGACACCCACGCCTGGTACGCGGCCGTCGACACCGTCGCCACCCCCGAGGACGCCCGGGCCGCCTCCACCGCCCTCGCCGAACTGCGCGGCCGCGACCTCCGCCAGACCTGGGACGCCGTCACCGTCCTCGCCGCCGACGCCAAGCTCGACGAACCCGACACCGTCGCCAAGGCCGCACTCCTCGTCGAGATGCTCCAGCGCGTCCACCGCACCTCCGCCACCCTCACCACCGCCGCCTACGACGCCGACCTCGGCGCCCTCGCCGCCGCCACCGCCGACGGCACCTGGCGCCGCGAGAACGGGGTCAAGCTCTCCTGGCTGCGCGCCCGCTCCCTGCGCAAGCAGGCCACGGCACTCGCCACCGACCGCCGCATCCGCCGCGAGGACCTGCACGAGGCACTCGCCTCCGCCGAGGTCGAACGCCGCGCCTGGGCCGCCCTCGCCCCCGCCGGCACCCTGCCGGTCGTCCCCGCCGACGGCGCCCTGGTCGAGCGCACCGCCCAGGCCTTCGAGGCGATCAACACCGGACTGCGCGGCCTCGCCCGGATGCTCCCCGACCACGACCTCGACGGGCTGGCCTTCGCCGAGCTCGTCGACCTCGTCGAGCGGCTCGCCGCCGACGAGGGCACGCTCTACCGCCTGCCCACCATCCGCGGGCTGCGCACCACCCTTGAGGAGGCCGGCCTCGGCGACCTGCTCACCGAACTGGCCGCCGCCCGGGCCGACCGCCGCGCCGCCGAAGCCGCGTTCGCCGCCCGCCAGGCCCTGGCCGGCGGCCAGCGCGACGGGCTCGCGGGGGAGGGCAGCGCCGTCGAGGCCTCGGCTCCGGCTCCGGCTTCGGCTGAGGAGACGGTGACCGACGCGGACGCGGACACGGAAGCAGACTCGGGCGACGCTGAGGCTGCGGCCGTGGTCAAGACGGCCGAGGCAGCCGAGGAAGAGGCGACGGAGGAAGCCCCGTCCGCTGTCGTGGTCTCCCTCCCGGCGCCGTCCCCGGCCGCCGACGACCTGGTGGCCGCCGCGACCGCCGCCCTGGCGGAGGCCGCGGAAACCACGGAGGCCGAGGCCGTCGTCGAGGTTTCCGCTGTCGAGGTCGAGGTCGAGGTCGAAGCCAAGGCCGAGGTCGAGCTTGCGGAGGAGGCGCCGGTCCTGGAGGACGCGCCCGTCGTCGAGCCGGAGACGACCGAGGAGGCTGCGGAGCCCGAGACGGTCGCCGAGGTCGCCGCGGTCGAGGCTCCCGTGGCTGAGGTCGAGCCGATCGCTGAGCCCGCCGCTGTCGTCGTGGAGTCGGTCGAAGCGACCGAGGCCAGTGAGGACGTGCAGCCGGTGTCCGAGGCCGAGGTCGTCGAGGAGGCGCCTGCCGCCGTCGTCGTGGAGCCGGTGGCTGAGGTCGAGCCGATCGCTGAGCCCACAGTTGTCGTGGAGCCGGTGGCTGAGGTTGAGGTCGTCGAGGAGGCGCCTGCCGCCGTCGTCGTGGAGCCGGTGGCTGAGGTGGAGCCCGCTGCGGAGCCTGAGACGGTCGCCGAGGTCGCCGAGGTCGCCGAGGTTGCCGAGGTTGCCGAGGTCGACGCGGTCGAGGCTCCCGTGGCAGAGGCGGACGAGCCGGTGGCTGAGGTCGAGCCGATCGCTGAGCCCACAGTTGTCGTGGAGCCGGTGGTCGAGGTTGAGGTCGTCGAGGAGGCGCCCGCCGCTGTCGTCGTGGAGTCGGTCGAAGCGACCGAGGCCATTGAGGACGTGCAGCCGGTGGCTGAGGTCGAGGTCGTCGAGGAGGCGCCCGCCGCTGTGGCGGAGCCGGTGGCCGTGGCCGAGGTCGTCGAGGTCGAGGTCGTCGAGTCCGCGCCCGCCGTCGAGCCCGCGCCCGTCGCCGCCGGTCGGCCCGAGAAGCCGGACTTCACGCCCGGCCGGCCCGTGACCGCCTACTCGGCCGACGAACTGCTCGCCGTCGTCCGGTGGGTGGACGGTGACGGTGTGGAGCGTACGGAGGAGGAACTGCTGCGGGCGGCGATGAAGGAGCTGGGCTTCGCCCGCCTCGGGCCGCGGATCAAGGAGGCGCTGGGCGCCGCCGTCACCGCCGCGCGGGGCTGACGTACGAGCGGGGAACATCGGCGAAGGGCCCGGGACGCGGGATCGCGTTCCGGGCCCTTCCGCTGTCCCGCGCGGGTTCGGGGTTTGTCAGCCCGTCTTGGTCCACGGCTGGCCGGTCATCAGCGCCTTGACGTTGGCCACGTACCCCGGGTTGGGGATGACCAGGCTGCCGACGACCTGGCCGGTGGCCGGGTCGGTGACGGTGTTGTAGTGCACGTTGCCCGCCCCGGCGTTGTACGCGGAGATGACGAGGTCGAGCAGCGGCGTCTTGCCGGTGGCCGGGTCGGGGGAGAGGTCGTACTTGCCGTCGAAGGAGGAGTCGCCGTAGTAGGCGACCAGCCAGTCGAGCAGCTGGGTGCCGAGCTGGACGTTCCCGGGGAGGGTCTTCGCGTCGGAGTTGGTGCCGAACTTGCTGTTCATCCAGCTGATCGTGTTCGGCATGATCTGCATGGTGCCGATCCCGCCGTCGCAGGCGAGGATGCCTGACTGCCAGCCGCTCTCCTGCCAGGCGATCGCCTTGACCAGGTTGACGGGCAGCGGCGGGAGCTTGTCGGTGCCGCCGCTGCTGAGGTTGAGCGTGCGGGCCTGGCCGGCGGCGGTGGCGAGGGCCGCGCCGACGGCCTCCTTGGGCTCGTCGGGCTGGGGCTTGCTGGGCTGGCAGCTGCTCTGCAGCGGCGGGACGTGCGGGGTCGGCGGCGCGGGAGGCGGCGGGGGAGCGACCGGTCCGGGCTTGGCGACCGGCACGGGGGCCACGACGGCGGGCTTGGCGACCGGGGGCGGCGTGGCGGGCGCGGCGGGCGGGCTGCTCGGGGCGCCGGGCTTGGTGCTGGCGGCGGTCGGGGCCGGGGTGGTCGGGGCGGGCTTGCTGGACTTGCTCGCGGACGGGTTCGGGCTGTGGGAGGCGCTGGCCGTCGGGGAGGCGGTCGGCGTAGGGGTGGCGGTCGCGGACGGGCTCGCGCTCGGTGTCTCGGTCGGCGTCCCGGTGGCGGCGACCGCGGTGGTGTCCGGCGCGCTGTTCTGGTGGTTGTCGGCGTGTTTGGTGCCGCAGCCGGCCAGGACGGCCGTCGAGACCGCTGCGGCCGACACCATGACCAGTGCTCTCCGGGATGCGCTCACTGCCACTGTGGTTCCCCCCACTCGTCACCGGCGGGCCCGGTGAGTGGCGGTCATCCTACGATGTGATGTTCATGCCCCCTGTGAACGGGTGGTCCAACGCGTGCGCGAGGACCGTCGGCGCCGTCACCAGGGACGGTCCGTACCAGGTCAGGTGGCGTCCGCTGACCAGCGCCGCCGGGACGCCGGGGAACGCCTCGGGGCCGTCCTGTGCCGTGAAGCGGTACGGCTCGTCCGGGAGGACCACCAACTCGGGTCGGCAGGCGAGCAGTTCGGGCAGCGGAACGGCCGGGTAGCGCTCGGCGTGTCCGGCGTGGACGAGCCGGAGGCCGAGGCGGCGCAGCAGGTCCCCGGCGAAGGTGTCGCGGCCCAGGACCATCCACGGGCGGCGCCAGACCGGAACGATCGCCCGCGGGCCGTCCGGCGGGCGCCGGACCGGGGCCCACGCTGCCTCGGCCTGGTCCAGCCAGTCCGGGCGCGGGAGCGCGCAGGCGGCGGTGAGCAGCCGGTCGAGCGAGCGGAACGCGTCGTCCAGGGTGCGGATGTCGGTGACCCAGACCGGCAGGCCGGCCGCCCGCAGCGCGTCCAGGTCGGGGCGCCGGTTCTCCTCGTCGTTGGCGAGGACGAGGTCCGGGGCGAGGGCGAGGATGCCGGGCACGTCCGGGTTCTTGGTGCCGCCGATCCTGGTGACCGCCAGGTCGGCCGGATGGCTGCACCAGTCGGTGGCGCCGACCAGCAGCCCGGGGGCGGTGGCGGCGACCGCCTCGGTCAGCGACGGCACCAGCGACACCACCCGGCGCGGCGGGCGCGGGCCGAGCCGGACGGGCAGGTCGAGATCGTCCCGCAGGACGGTGGGATCGGCCATCCGGCCACCCTACGCCGGGGGTCCGCGGACGGGTATCGGACGGGCGGCACGGGCATCGGACGGGCGATGGTCGGGCGGCGAACGGGTGGCGGATGGCGGGCGGGCGGACGGCGGGTGAACGGGTGCCGGGCGGTGCGGAAATCCCCGGGAACCCCCCGGACGGTCCGGCCGACTACCTGGTCCGGGTTCGCAGGACGGGCCCCTAGGGCGTGGGTGAGAAAAAACCCCCGGGGGGGGGCCCCCGGCGGCCCCGCCCCCCCCCCCCCGCCGGCGGCGGATCAGCAGGCGGCTACTGCGCCTGCCCGGACTGCCCGGCCGGCGGCACCGGCTGCGCGTACGGGTTGTCCGGCACGGGCTGCGTCGGCGGAGCGTACGGCGCGGCCTGCGGCGCGGCGCCCTGCGGAGCGTGCGGCGCGCCCTGCGGCGGGACGGGCTGGCCGTACGGCGCCGCCTGCGGGGCGTTGGGGTCGTACGGCGCCGGCTGCGGGGCCGGCTGCTGGTTCTTGGCGTTGCCGCGCTCGACGATCGCCTTCACGGAGCTGGCGATCAGCGCGATCGGGAGGATGAACGCCTTGAGGAAGATTTCGTACCGGCCGCCTTCGAAGACGAACGCGAGGTAGTAGGCGTACCCCAGGAATCCGAGGCCGGCGAGGACGTTGAGGATTCGCCAGCCGACCTTCAGGCCGCTACCGGGATTGACCGCTCCGAGGACCAGCATGGCGGCACCGCTGATCGCGAGCGCGACGACGTACCAGGAGAAAAGCGGCTCGGCGCTGAAATTGAGATTGTTCAAGGGGGGATTCCTGTGGGACGGGGGATAAGACGGTGAAGCCTTTGGGGCGACAGCGCAGGTTACCGGAGGCGGCCGACATTCGGCGTCGCCTTTTCATCACGGAGTCGTCGCACCCCGACGGAACGGCAATTGACGGGGTGGGAAATGACTGACTATGAGGTGCTGCGGGTCTTTTGCGGCCCCGGCGGCGAGTGCGGGAACGCACTCGCCGTGGTGCGGGAGGGCGGGCCTCAGCGGGTGGGGGGCGTGGGCTCGGCGTAGGCGCGGGCGCGCGCGACCGGCGGGCCGACCAGGGTGGTCACCTTCGGCGCGGGCGCGGGCGCGGGCGCGGGCGCGGCCCCGGACGCGGGCACCGGCATCCGGACCCGCGGCCGCCGGTCGCGCAGCAGCCGCCGCAGGCCGGGGACGAGGGCCAGGTGGGTGATGGCCACCCCGATCACGGCGAGCAGTATGTGGTCGACGTTGAGGACGTGCCCGGGCGTCCAGGAGGAGAGGAACTCCAGGCCGGTCGCCAGCAGGGCGGAGGCGCCGGTGGTGCGCAGGAAGGACGGCAGCCAGGGGGCCCGCAGCCGGCCGCCGGCCAGCGGGAGCAGCACGCCGAGCGGGGCCAGCAGGAGGAATTCGCCGACCACCTGCCAGCCGGTGGAGGAGCGGAGGGAGGCCAGTGGCGTCAGGTTGGTGTCGTACACCCAGGGAACCGGCAGCGGCCTCAGCACCACCAGCCAGAGGACGAGGGCCAGGTGGCAGGTCAGGCCCGCCAGTCCGGCTGTTCGAAGGGGACGGTGGACGGCCGCCGCCGGCCGGTTCCTGGTCCGTGCGCCGGAACGCTCGTCGCGTGTCCTGGTGCCATCTCGCTGCACGGGGGGAAGGACGTGGACCGGTGGCGCGGTGGTTCCCCCCGGGCGTGAACATTCCGGGGCGCGCCCCCGTTCGCCCGCCGCCCCGGGGCCGAACGGCGGGGCGACAGGCAGACAGGTAGACGGATGACGGGCAGGCGGGGCTACCGGCAGGGTGCCGCGGTCGGCACCGCGCCGAACACGTTGTCGGCCGGCGGGGTGGCGGGCACCACCGTGGGCGACGGGCTCGGGCTCACACCGGCCTTGGCGGCGCCGCGGGCCGGCGGGGTCGGCGTGGGCGCCGACGGCGTGGCCAGGGCGGTCGGTATGTGCGGGGCGGTCGGGCAGGCCGTCCGGCTGGCCGGGGCGCCCGCGTCCACCGGGACGGCGGTCGGCCGGATGCCGCAGCCGGAGGCGAGCGCGAGCAGCAGCAGGGCGCCGGCGGTGCGGCGCAGGGCGGTGCGGGTGGGGGCGGTCACGTGGCGTCCTTGTCCTGGGCGGAGTCGCCGACAAGGCCGTCACCGGTCTCGCCCTCGTTCGGCGGAGGCGGCGGGGCCAGCGGCAGCGTCAGCGTGAACACCGCCCCGACCTCCCCGTTCGCCGCCGTGATCGTGCCCCCGTGGATCTGTGCGTTGGCCATCGCGATCGACAGCCCCAGGCCGCTGCCCTCCGAGCGGGCCCGCCCCCGGTCCGCCTTGTAGAACCGGTCGAAGACGTGCGGCAGCACGTCCTCGGGGATGCCCGGGCCGCTGTCGGAGACCTCGATGACGACCGAGCCCGCGGTCTGCCGGACCTTGACCCGCACTGGGGAGCCGCCGTGCTTGAGCGCGTTGCCGATCAGGTTGGCGAAGACCACGTCGAGCCGGCGCGGGTCGACCACGGCCAGGATGCCGCGCGGGGCGTCCAGTTCGACGGCGTCGTACCAGGCCCGGCCGTCGATGCAGGACATGATCAGGTCGGCCATGTCCACCTCGTCGGCGACCAGCTTGGCGGTGCCGGCGTCGAAGCGGGTCACCTCCATCAGGTTCTCCACCAGGTCGGACAGCCGCCGCGTCTCGCTGACCACGAGCCGTACGGCCGGCGCGATCATCGGGTCCAGCGACTCGGCCTCGTCCTCCAGGATGTCGGTGACGGCGGTCATCGCGGTCAGCGGCGTGCGCAGCTCGTGCGACATGTCGGCGACGAACCGCCGACTCTGCGCCTCGCGCGCGCTCAGCTCCTCGACCTGCTCGTGCAGCGACTCCGCGGCCCGGTTGAACGTCCTCGCCAGGTCCGCGAGTTCGTCCCCGCCCTCGACCTCCAGCCGGGTGTCCAGGTGTCCCTGGCCGAGCCGTCGGGCGGCGTCGCCGAGCCGCTTGACCGGCCGCAGCACGGTCGACGAGGCGGCCTGGGCGAGCAGCGCCGAGCCGATCAGGGCGAGCAGCGTGGCGATGGCCAGCGACCAGCCCAGCGTGTTGAGGTCCTTGCGTTCGTTCTCCAGCGACTTGAACATGTACGCCGTCGGGCCGGTCGGCACCACCTTGGTGCCGCCGATCAGGAACGGCTGGCCCGCCAGGTTCTGCCGCTGCCAGTACAGGTGGTACGGGTACGGGTTGTTCTCGGTGACCTCGCGCTGCCGGGCGACGGTGGACTGCAGCGCCGCCGGGACGTCGGCCAGCGTGAACTGCCCCGGGTCGGAGGAGGCCGTGCACTCCGGGTGCGCCGGGTCGGCCACCACCACGTCGTAACTCAGCCCGGAGCTGGCGACGGTGGACGCGAGCGCGGTCAGGTCCGGGCAGCTCGCGTTCAGCGGCAGCTCGGAGACGTTGCGGCTGAGCGAGACCCGGAAGTCGTTGAGCGCGGTGTCCTGGGCGCGCTTGAGCACCGCGTCGCGGTTGAGCCAGTAGGCGATGCCGGAGGCCGAGACGGCGGCGAGCAGCGCGACCGCCGCGAACACCGCGATCAGCCGTACCCGCAGGGAGCGCAGCCTGCGCCACGGGCCCGCGGCGAAGCGGCGGGCCGTCGTCTGATGATCAGTCACAAGAGCCTGTCGTCGTACGGAAGTTCAGGGAGTTCAGAGAGTTCAGGAATTTCGGGCGGCCCAGGCGGATCGGGCGGGCGGCAAACAGGAGGACGGCAGGCAGGAGGACGGGAGCGGAACTCAGGCCGGCGGGTCCAGCCGGTAGCCCACCCCGCGGACGGTGCGGATCAGGGTCGGCGCGGACGGCACGTCCTCGACCTTCGCCCGCAGCCGCTGCACGCAGGCGTCCACCAGACGGGAGTCACCCAGGTAGTCGTGCTCCCAGACCAGCCGCAGCAGCTGCTGGCGGGAGAGCGCCTGGCCGGGGCGGCGGCTGAGCTCCAGGAGCAGCCGCAGCTCGGTCGGGGTGAGCTGGAGGTCCTGCCCGTCCTTGGTGACGGTCATCGCCGCCCGGTCGATCACCACGGTGCCGTACGCGGAGGAGTCCGAGCTCTCCCGCTCGCCGCGCCGCAGCACGGCCCGGATCCGGGCGTCCAGGACCCGCGGCTGCACCGGCTTGACCACATAGTCGTCGGCGCCGGACTCCAGGCCGACCACCACGTCGATGTCGTCCGAACGGGCGGTCAGCAGGATGATCGGCAGCTGGTCGGTGCGGCGGATGCGGCGGCAGACTTCGAAGCCGTCGATTCCGGGCAGCATGACGTCCAGCACGATCAGGTCGGGCCGCTGCTCCTTGAAGAGCCTCAGACCGTCCTCGCCGGAGGCGGCGGTGGCCACACGGTGGCCCTGGCGGGTGAGGGCGAGTTCGAGGCCGGTCCGGATGGCGTCGTCGTCCTCGATCAGAAGGAGGAAAGGCACGGCCCCATTTTGGCCCACTCGAAGCGTCGAATCACCCCCAGGACCGGTCACCGACCGTATGGGAACCGGAAGGAGCACTACCGGCGTCCGGTACGGAGGGAGGCGGACCGGGACGAAAGGCCCGCCCCTGTGACACCCCTGTGACAGTCGGCGGACAGCGTCATCACAACCGGCGGGCAAGATTTTCCATGTCGCCGCAGGACAGCGGGCCAACCCGGCCGGCTGGAAGGCGGCAACAGGAACCGCTCGTACCGACCCAGGGGGCGCACGATGAACGCCATGCTTCAGACCCGGACCAACCCGGCTGTCCGCACCGCGCGTTCGTCAGCCACCGCCCCGCGGACTCGGTACGAGGTCAGGACCGACGAGAACTCCGGTGCCGTGACCGTACGGGGGTGCGCGCACAGCACCGGTGGAAACCCTGTCGCCCGCCGGGTGAGCGGCGGCGCCAGGACGGGGGAGCTGTTCGGGATCGGCCGGGTGGGGAACGCGGCCGACTCCGGCAACACCCTCACGCTGCGGGGGATCCTCCCCGTCCGCGTCGAGGGCAAGGACGCTCCGGCGGGGAACCGGGGCGTCGGCGGGAACGGTCTGCGGACGGTCGGCTCGGGGGAGTCGGCCGGCCGCGAGGCCGCCGGTGCGACGCTGCTGCAGCTGAACCCGGCGGCGGCCCGCACCACCGAGGCGGGACGGGCGGACGCGCAGGGGGAGCACCCGGCCGTCGCGGAGGACCACATCACGGAGTTCACCGCGTACGTGCGTGAGCGCCGCGCCTCCCTGTACGCCACGGCGTACCACCTCACCGGTGACCGCTACGAGGCCGAGGACCTGCTGCAGAGCGCGCTCTTCAGCACCTACCGGGCCTGGGGCCGGATCACCGACAAGGCCGCGGTCGGCGGGTACCTCCGCCGCACCATGACCAACCTGCACATCTCCGCCTGGCGGCGCCGCAAGGTCAACGAGTACCCGACCGAGGAGCTGCCGGAGACGGCCGGCGACACCGACGCGATGGGCGGCACCGAGCTGCGCACCGTGCTCTGGCAGGCGCTGGCGAAGCTTCCGGAGAACCAGCGCACCATGCTGGTGCTGCGGTACTACGAGGGCAAGACCGACCCGGAGATCGCCGACGTGCTGGGGATCAGCGTCGGCACGGTCAAGAGCAGCATCTGGCGGGCGCTGCGCCGGCTGCGCGAGGACGAGCACCTGAACAAGTCGGGCGACACCGTCCGGGCGTTCGGCGAGCTGGTCGCCTGACGCGGACGCGGGTGACGCGAAGGAGTGGAACTCCCGTCGGGGGACGGGTAGCGGACGGTCGCGGTGTGTGGACGCCGGCTCGGGGGAGCGGTGAACACGGGGAGCCCGACGGCCGTTCGGGGAAGGCGACGGGCCCGGTGCGGGGGAGACGCACCGGGCCCGTCGTTCTTCGTGTCTTCGTTCCGCGTCGAGCCCCCGCCCGGAGCCGGCCCACCCGAACGGAGGACGGCCCCAACGGAGGGCGGCTCAGACGGAGGGCGGCTCAGACGGAGGACAGCTCCCGCCGCCCGGCCGCGGCACGGATCCGGCGCTCGGCCTCGGCCCCGGCGCACGGGTGGGAGCCCAGGGTGACCTGCCGCCCGACGATGGAGCGCTCGGCGCGCATCAGCCGCCAGCCGCGGCGCAGCAGCACCGGCAGCGACTTGCGGCCCTCCCGGACGTCCCGGCGCAGTCGGCGCCAGGCCGTGGTGAGCGCGCCGTTGCGCAGGCACAGGGCGTCGCCGAGCAGGCCCTCGGCGGCGCACTCGGCGGTGATCTCGGCGGCGAAGATGCCCTCGGCGATGAACGCGGGGGCGCCGTCCAGCTCCAGGGCGCGGGTGGCGATCCGGCCGTTGTCCGGGATCGAGTACACCGGGACGTCGGCGCGGCCGGTCTCGTACAGGCTGCGGATCGCGGCGACCGCCTGGTCGCGGTGCCAGGCGAGCGGGGAGTCCCAGTCGACCGCGCCGTCGGGCAGCAGCGGCAGGGTGGGGTCGTCCCCGTCCTTGTAGAAGTCGTCCAGTTGCAGGACCGGCAGCCCGCTGCGCTCGGCGAGCGAGGACTTCCCGGAGCCGGAGGGGCCGGACAGCAGGACGACCCGGGCGTGGGTCGTCGGCACAGGATTCAGCGGGTCGTCACTCACGGGACACCAGTCTGACGCATCCGGGCCCGATGCCGAAACCCGTCGGATCACACCTTCTGCGGGCCCCGCGGATCGGCGAGCCGCAGGACGGCGGCGAAACGGCGTCGAAACGGCACGGAAAGGCGACGGACCCGCGCCAGGGGGGGAGAGGCGCGGGTCCGTCCAATGACCGTCCGGGCCCTGGGGGGGAGAGGGCACTGGGGACGGCCAGTCTGTGGAGTTGTTACTCGGTGTCGACGGGGCGGTCAGATCCCCATCGGGTGCCAGACCGTCTTCGTCTCCAGGAACGAGAGTAGCCGGTCGGTACCGGGCGCATTGGTCCAGTCCTGGGCGAACGGGTCCAGCTCCGGACGGACCACCCTCTTCAGGGTATCCGCAGCGGCCGCTTCCAGCGCCTGCGCCGCGCCGGGGCCGTCGGCGGCGATCGCGCCGGTGAGGTCCACCGCGTTGACGTCCTGGTGCGAGGCCAGGGTGGGCGCGATGTCGGCGGTCCTGCCCGAGATGATGTTGACCACGCCGCCGGGGACGTCCGAGGTGGCGAGCACCTCGCCCAGCGACAGGGCCGGCAGCGGGGCGTCCGCGGCGGCCGCGACCACGACCGTGTTGCCGGTGGCGATCGCCGGGGCGATCACCGAGACCAGGCCGAGCAGCGAGTGCCCGTACCCGGCCTGCGGGGCGACGATCCCGACCACGCCGGTCGGCTCCGGGGTGGAGAGGTTGAAGAAGGGGCCGGCGACCGGGTTGGCGCCGCCCGCGATCTGGGCGACCTTGTCCGTCCAGCCCGCGTACCAGATCCAGCGGTCGATCGCGGCGTCCACCAGCGCGGCGGCCTTCTTCGGGCCGATGCCCTCGGCGGCCGAGACCTCGGCGGCGAACTGCTCGCGGCGGCCCTGCAGCATCTCGGCCACCCGGTACAGCACCTGGCCGCGGTTGTACGCGGTGGTGCCGGCCCAGCCCTTGACCGCCGCGCGGGCGGCCAGGACGGCGTCGCGGGCGTCCTTGCGGGTGCCCAGCGGAGCGTTGGCGAGCCACTGGCCCTTGGCGTCCGTCACCTCGTACACCCGCCCGCTCTCGGAGCGCGGGAACTTCCCGCCGACGTACAGCTTGTAGGTCTTGAGGACGTCAAGACGCGTCGCGACATCAGACATCGAGGTAGGCCTCCAGACCGTGGCGGCCACCCTCGCGGCCGTAACCCGACTCCTTGTAGCCGCCGAACGGCGAGGTCGGGTCGAACTTGTTGAAGGTGTTGGCCCAGACCACGCCGGCCTTGAGCCGGCTCGCCGTCCACAGGATGCGCGAGCCCTTCTCCGTCCAGATGCCGGCGGAGAGGCCGTACGGGGTGTTGTTGGCCTTCGCGACCGCCTCGTCGGGGGTGCGGAAGGTCAGCACCGACAGGACCGGGCCGAAGATCTCCTCCTGGGCGATCCGGTGGGCCTGGCTGACGCCGGTGAACAGGGTCGGCTTGAACCAGAAGCCGGTGCCCGGGAGTTCGCACTCGGGCGACCAGCGGTCCGCGCCCTCGGCCTCGCCGGCGTCGGTCAGCTCGGTGATCCGGGCCAGCTGGGCGGCGGAGTTGATGGCGCCGATGTCGGTGTTCTTGTCCAGCGGGTCGCCGACCCGCAGGGTGGACATCCGGCGCTTCAGGGCGTCCAGCAGCTCGTCCTGGATCGACTCCTGGACCAGCAGGCGCGAGCCCGCGCAGCAGACGTGGCCCTGGTTGAAGAAGATGCCGTTGACGATGCCCTCGACCGCCTGGTCGATCGGCGCGTCGTCGAAGACGATGTTCGCGGCCTTGCCGCCCAGCTCCAGCGACAGCTTCTTGCGGCTGCCGGCCAGCTGCCTGGCGATCGCCTTGCCGACCGGGGTGGAGCCGGTGAAGGCGACCTTGTTGACGTCCGGGTGCGCGGTGAGCGCGGCGCCGGTGCGGCCGTCGCCGGTGACGATGTTGACGACGCCCTTCGGCAGACCGGCCTGGCGGCAGATCTCGGCGAAGCGCAGGGCCGTCAGCGGGGTGGTCTCGGCCGGCTTGAGGACGACGGTGTTGCCGGTCGCCAGGGCGGGCGCGATCTTCCACGCCAGCATCATCAGCGGGAAGTTCCACGGGATGACCTGGCCGGCCACGCCCAGCGGGCGCGGGTTCGCGCCGAAGCCCGCGTAGTCCAGCTTGTCCGCCCAGCCGGCGTAGTAGAAGAACCACGCGGCGACGGTCGGGATGTCGAAGTCGCGGGTCTCGCGGATCGGCTTGCCGTTGTCGATCGACTCCAGCACGGCCAGCTCGCGGCTGCGCTCCTGGATGATCCGGGCGATCCGGAACAGGTACTTGCCGCGCTCGCTGCCCGGCAGCGCCGACCAGTCGGCGAAGGCCTTGCGGGCGGCGGCGACCGCGCGGTCCACGTCCTCGTCGGTGCCCTGGGCGAACTCGGCGAGCACCTGCTCGGTGGCCGGGTTGACCGTCTTCAGGGCCTCGCTGCCGGAGGAGTCGACGAACTCGCCGCCGATGAAGTGGCCGTAGGAGGTGGCGATGTCGCCCGCGGCGGCGGGGGACTCCGGGGCCGGGGCGTAGGCGAAGAGGCCGGAGGCCTTCGCGGGCTCCTCGATGTTCTTCTTCTTGGCCATGGTGATCAGTCCACCGTCACGTAGTCGGGGCCGGAGTAGCGTCCGGTGGTGAGCTTCTGGCGCTGCATCAGCAGGTCGTTGAGCAGGCTGGAGGCGCCGAAGCGGAACCAGTGCGGGCTCAGCCAGTCGTCGCCGAGGGTCTCGTTGACCATCACCAGGTACTTCATGGCGTCCTTGGTGGTCTTGATCCCACCGGCGGGCTTCACACCGACCTGGACGCCGGTCTGCGCCTTGAAGTCGCGGACCGCCTCCAGCATCAGCAGGGTGACCGGCGGGGTCGCGTTGACGGCGACCTTGCCGGTGGAGGTCTTGATGAAGTCGGCGCCGGCCAGCATCGCCAGCCAGGAGACGCGGCGCACGTTGTCGTACGTCTGCAGCTCGCCGGTCTCGAAGATCACCTTGAGGTGGGCGCTGGTGCCGTCCGGGCGCTTGCACGCCTCCTTGACGGCGACGATCTCGTTGAAGACGTCGTAGTAGCGGCCGGAGAGGAAGGCTCCCCGGTCGATCACCATGTCGATCTCGTCGGCGCCCGCGGCGACCGCGTCGGCGGTGTCGGCGAGCTTCACCGGGAGGGCGGCGCGGCCGGCCGGGAAGGCGGTGGCCACCGAGGCGACCTGGATGTCGGTGCCCCGCAGGGCGTCCTTCGCGGTGGCGACCATGTCCGGGTAGACGCAGATGGCGGCGACGCGGGGGGTGGTCGGGTCGGTCGGGTCGGGGGTCCTGCCCTTGGCGCACAGGGCGCGCACCTTGCCGACCGTGTCCGCGCCTTCCAGCGTGGTCAGGTCGATCATCGAGATCGACAGGTCGATGGCGTACGCCTTCGCCGTGGTCTTGATCGAGCGGGTACCGAGGGTGGCGGCACGCGCCTCAAGGCCGACCTGGTCGACGCCGGGCAGGCCGTGCAGGAAGCGGCGGAGCGAGGCCTCGGACGCCGCAACGTCCTGAAGGCCGCTGCCCGCAACGCCGAGGGCATTGGCTGCAACAGTGGACATAGTCACCAGAGCAGCATATCTACGCGCGTAGTCGACCGCTAGGGGGCCTGCCTTTCGTGGCCGGACCGAGACCTCGGGGGAGGCGGAGGGGCGGCAGGGGGCGTGTACGCGCGGGAGGCGCGGCGACCGGCGACCGGGTGGTCCGGGGGCGGCATTCGATGCCGGACCGAGACCTCTCGGTGGGGGGCATGGGGCAGAATCGACGGCATGACCGATTCCCACGGCAAGCCCCGCAAGGGTTCCGCCGCCCCCGACGGGGATCCCGCGTACGCGGACCGCGTGTACCGCTCTGTCCCCGGTGTGATCTCCGGAGTGCTGCTGCTGGCCGTCGCCGCCTGGCTGATCGGCGACGCGGTGCTGAACGGGACGGGGAAGACGCCGTACGTCTCGCTCGCGGCGGTACCGCTGTTCGCCTTCCCGGTGATCGCCTACACGCTGCGCCCGGCGGTGCTGGCGGACAGCAGCCGGCTGCTGGTGCGCAACCCGTGGCGGACGATCACCGCGCCGTGGGCCTCGGTGGACGCGCTGCGCGCGGGGTACTCGGTCGAGCTGCTGGCCGGGGGCAAGAAGTACCAGGTGTGGGCGGTGCCGGTGTCGCTGCGGCAGCGCAAGCGGGCGACCCGGGCCCAGCAGCGCGGCGGCGCCGAGCACGCCTCCCGGATGGGGATGGTGTTCGGCCGCCAGACCAACCCGGTGGTGCAGGGCTCGCCCGATCCGACCCGCGCCTGGTCCGACCAGGTGACCAACGTGCTCCAGGAGATGGCCGAGCGCAACGCCCGCCGCCCCGACGCGGCCGGCCCGGTCGAGGTGGCGTGGTGCTGGTGGGTGATCGCGCCGACGCTGGCCGGCCTGGCCGCGCTGATCACGGTGATCGCGGTCTGAGCCGAAGCACGCGAGGGGCCCGCCGGTACGCGACCGGCGGGCCCCTTGTCGTACGGGCGGGCGTCAGGCGGCGATGCCCGCGGCCTCGGCCAGGTCGCGCTTGACCGCTTCGAGCAGCTCGGCGGCCCGCTCGCGGGTGGCGGTGAGGTCGGCGGCGGTGGCGACCGGGAGGACGACCTCCAGGTAGCACTTGAGCTTGGGCTCGGTGCCGGACGGGCGGACCACGATGCGGGCCGAGCGGACGGCCTCGCCGGCCAGGTAGTAGCGCAGGCCGTCGGTGGGCGGCAGCTCGGCGGAGCCCGCCGACAGGTCGTCCGCACGGGTGACCCGGAGGCCGGCCAGGACGGTCGGCGGCTGCTCGCGCAGCCGGCGCATGGCGTCGGCGATCAGCGAGAGGTCCTGCACGCGGACGGACAGCTGGTCGGTGGCGTGCAGGCCGTGCTCCAGCGCCAGGTCGTCCAGCAGGTCGGTCAGGGTGCGGCCGGACGTCTTGAGGGTGGCGGCCAGTTCGGCGACCAGCAGGGCGGCGGTGATGCCGTCCTTGTCCCGGACGCCCTGCGGGTCGACGCAGTAGCCGAGCGCCTCCTCGTAGCCGTAGCGCAGGCCCTCGGCGCGGGAGAGCCACTTGAAGCCGGTCAGCGTCTCGGCGTAGCCCAGGCCGGCGGCCTCGGCGATCCGGCCCAGCAGGGTGGCGGAGACGATGGTGGTGGCGAAGACGCCCTCGGCCTTCTTGGCGACCAGGGCCGCGCCGAGCAGCGCGCCGACCTCGTCGCCGCGCAGCATCCGCCAGCCGGAGGTGCCGTTGCCGCTGCCGGCCGCGTTGGCGAGGACCGGGACGGCCACCGCGCAGCGGTCGGCGTCCGGGTCGTTGGCGATCACGATGTCGGGGCCGACCGAGGCGGCGGTGCGGAAGGCGAGGTCCATCGCCCCCGGCTCCTCCGGGTTGGGGAAGGCCACGGTCGGGAAGTCCGGGTCGGGCTCGGCCTGCTCGGCGACGACGGTGGGCGCCGGGAAGCCGGCCCGGCGGAAGGCGGCGACCAGGGTGTCGCGGCCGACGCCGTGCATCGGGGTGTAGACGACGTCGAGGTTGCGCGGGCTGTGCTCGTCGACGATCGAGACGGCCCGGGCCAGGTAGGCCTCGATGACGTCCTCGCCGAGCACCTCCCAGCCGTCCTCGGCGCGCGGGACGTCGTGGAGCGAACTGATCGCGTCGATCTCGGCGGCGATCCCGGCGTCGGCTGGCGGGACGATCTGCGAGCCGTCGCCCAGGTAGACCTTGTAGCCGTTGTCCTGCGGCGGGTTGTGGCTGGCGGTCACGGTGACGCCGGCGGCCGCGCCCAGGTGGCGGACGGCGAAGGCGAGCACCGGGGTCGGCAGCGGGCGCGGCAGCAGCGCGGCGCGCAGGCCGGCGCCGACCACCACGGCGGCGGTGTCCCGGGCGAAGTCGTAGGACTTGTGGCGGGCGTCGTAGCCGATCACGACCAGGTCGCCCAGGTTCTGCTGCTTGACGTAGGCGACCAGGCCGGCGGCGGCCCGGATCACCACGGCGCGGTTCATCCGCATCGGGCCCGCGCCCAGTTCGCCGCGCAGGCCGGCGGTGCCGAACTGGAGCCGGTCGGCGAAGCGCTCGGCGAGGTCCGACCAGGCGAGCTTGCCGTCCGTCTCGGCCGCCGGGTCCTCGGCCCGGGCGAGCAGGGCGGTCAGCTCCTCGCGGGTCTGCGGGTCGGGGTCCTCGGCCAGCCAGGTTCGGGCCCGGGCGAGGAGGTCGGTGGTGGTTGCCTGCGTCATGGCTGCCTGCTCCATCGGGAAGTGCGTCGGTTGGTCGGCCGGAGGGTTCCGCAAAGAAGGGGTGGGCACATGCGGACGGGGCCCGCGGGGCGTGATCAGGGGATCACGGCCGAGGGCCCCGTCGCTCATGATTGTGCGCCAGCCGGGCGTCAGATCCGCTCAAGGACCTTCGCGAGCAGCTCGCCCATGCGCTCGGCGGAGGCCTTGCCGGCCTCCAGCACCTCGGCGTGGTTGAGCGGCTCGCCGGTGATGCCGGCGGCCAGGTTGGTGACCAGCGAGATGCCGAGCACCTCGGAGCCGGCCTCGCGGGCGGCGATGGCCTCCAGGGTGGTGGACATGCCGACCAGCTCGCCGCCGATCACTCGGGCCATGTTGACCTCGGCCGGGGTCTCGTAGTGCGGGCCGCGGAACTGGACGTAGACGGCCTCGTCCAGGCTCGGGTCCACCTCGTGGCAGAGCGCGCGCAGGCGCTTGGAGTACAGGTCGGTGAGGTCGACGAAGTTGGCGCCGACGATCGGGGAGTCCGCGGTCAGGTTGATGTGGTCGCTGATCAGGACCGGCTGGCCGGGGACCCAGCCCTCGCGCAGACCGCCGCAGCCGTTGGTCAGCACGATGATGCCGCAGCCGGCCGCGGCGGCGGTGCGCACGCCGTGGACGACGGTGGCCACGCCGTGGCCCTCGTAGTAGTGGTTGCGGCCGAGGAAGATCAGGGCGCGCTTGTCGCCGATCTTCACCGAGCGGATCGTGCCGGCGTGGCCGGCGACGGCGGGGGCGGGGAAGCCCGGGAGCTCGGTGACCGGGAACTCGGCCACGGTCTCGCCCAGGGCGTCGGCGGCCGGCACCCAGCCGGAGCCCATCACCAGGGCGACGTCGTGCCGCTCGGCACCGGTCAGCTCGCGCAGGCGCTCGGCGGCGGCCTGGGCGGCGGCGTAGGGGTCGGCGGAGACGACCGACTGAGGAGATGCGTTCACGGCTCCGAGGATAGACGGGATTCGACTACGCGCGTAGAAAATCCGGCGCGGCATGCCGGATCGTTACCCGGTTGACCCGAAAGCACAGCTCGGTGGCGCCTTTCGGGTGACGTCGCTCGTCGGTACGTACAAGTCGGTGCGGGGTCGGTGCGAGGTCGGTGCGGGGTCGAACCGCAGGCGGTGCGGGCCGGGCCCGGGTTCAGAGCCGCTTCGCGCTGCGCAGCCCCTTCGCGTACAGGCCGTTGTCGTCCAGCCGCGCGGTGCCGCCTTTGTCGCCGAAGGTCGGGCCGTCCGCCTCCTCCCGACTGGAGACGTACCGGGGGTGGCCGTCGGTGTCCAGGCCCAGATAGATGCCGGTGTGGTCGAGCCGGGCGCCGGTGCGGGCGTCGATCTCGAAGAACACCAGGTCGCCGGGCTGGAGCGGGTCGATCGAGGCCGGCCGCAGGGTGGTGTCCGAGCCCGGCGCGGTGGTCAGCGGCAGCACCGGGACGCCCGGGCCGACCCGGGCCAGGCCGTTGGCGCTGCGCGGCAGGCCGGGGCCGGCCACGTCCTTGGAGAGCAGCGGGTAACCGGAGCGGTAGCCGTAGACCATCCGGACGTACCCGGAGCAGTCGAAGGCGCCGTACCGCGTCTTGTCCGGCTGCTTGGCCACCTTGTCGGCGAACGTGTACGGAACGCCGAGGTAGTCGAGGAAGTCGGTCTGCTCCAGCCGCAGGTCGTTGCCCACCGAACCGTTCGGGTTGAGCGGGCCGAAGGAGGCGTCGCCCTTGAACCGCACGCCCTTGGCGTCCTTCTCCGGCGCCGCGCCGGCCAGGTACTGGGTGGCCACCGCCAGCACGTCGTCCGCGGTGGAGCCGAGCGACTGCTGGAACCAGGTGCGGAACCAGCCCTCCTGCTCGGCGCCCGGCCGCCACGGCTGCGGCATCAGCCGGACCCAGGTGTCGGTCACCACGGTGGCCGTGGTGGTGCCCGGCTCGGCGAAGGTGCGGCTCGGGCCGGCCAGGACGGCGGTGCGGGCGCTGTCGGTCAGGGTGGCGACCACGCCGCCGCGGGCGTCCCGGACCACCGTGCGGTCCGGTCCGCCCAGCCGCTCGTAGCGGTACTCGGCGGCGGTGCCCTGGGCGGGGCTCGGCACGGCGGCGCTGGTGATCAGCGGCGCGCCGCCGCCCGGGTCCGACGGCCGGTCGTGGTCGCGGTCGCGCAGCTGGACGGTGAGGTAGCCGCTGGCGGCCAGCAGGGCCACGGCGAGGCCGCCGCTGAGCAGGGACTTGCGGGTGACGGGCATCGGGGGGTCTTCCTGGGGGTTCCTGCGGGGATTCCTGGCGGGGGTTCCTGAACGGGGGGATCAGGTGCCGGGCAGGGCGCCGAGCAGGACGCCGGCGGTGAGCACCACGTAGTTGGCGAGCGTCACCGTGCTGGTGGCCATCAGGGTGGCCGCCCGGGGCTGGCGGACCAGCTGGTAGGCGATCAGGCCGGGGACGATGAATCCGAGCGTCTGGTTGGCGTACAGGGTGGGCAGTTCGCGCTGGAGGACCAGCATCACGGTGGCCTGCAGCAGCACGCCGATCAGCACCACGGCGGCGAACAGCCGCTTGCCGTACAGGATCACCAGCTTCTGGACCACCCGGGTGGCGAGGTAGGTCAGCACCGTCACGCCGATCACGATGGCCACCCGCTGGAGGTCCTCGACCAGGGTGAGGGCCAGCCAGCCGGGGGTGATCATGCCACCGGGGGAGAGGTTGGTGGTCAGGTAGCAGACGAGCGAGAAGACCAGGCCGAGCGCGATGCCGATGGCGGCGATCTCGGGGGTGAGCTCGGTGGGGATCACTGCTGGTCTCCGTGGTGGGGGGTGTGGTGGTGGGGCTCGAACCAGGAGTCGGGGAGCGGTTCGGGGTGGTGGACGGGCTGGTACGCGGAGTCGTACACCGGCTCGGGGTAGAGCGGTTCGGGCTCGTGGTACGGGAGTTCGGGGGCGTCGGGCGCGTCCGGGGCCTCGTCGGGGGCGAGCCGGGCCAGCTCCTCCAGGAACAGTTCGCCCTGGCCGTGGATGTTGCCGACGGCCACCAGCGAGGAGTCCGGCCCGAGTTCGGCCAGCAGGTCGGCGGTGAGCCGGGCCGGGTCGCGCTTGTCGCCGCCGAGGTCGACCACCCGGCCGGACCACCCGGCGGGGATGCCGTCCCGGGCGCTCCTGGTGGGGTGGCCGATCAGGAACACGGTGTCCGGGTCGAGCTCGGGCACGATCTGGCCCATCTGGCCGTTGCGCTCCACCCGGTCCGGGCGGCAGTTGATCACCACGTTGAGCGGGCGGTGGATCGCGCCCAGGCCCTCCAGCTGGCGGACGTTCATCAGCGTGGACTCGGGGTCGTTGGCGGCGAAGACGTTGGCGAAGCGCAGCCGCTTGCCGTCCTCGGTGCGGTAGCGCTCGACGGACAGCACGCCCGGGTCCGGCGGGGCCGCCCACATGCCCTGCAGCGCGGTCCGCCGCTCCACGCCGAGGAGTTCGGCGACGGCCAGGGCGATCGCCACGTTCTCCTTGAAGGTGAACCAGCTGAACCCGCGCAGCTCCTCGTCGGTGACCGACTCCGGGTCCACCACGATCAGTTCGCAGTCGCGCCGGGCCGCCTCCGTGCGCAGGATGTGCGCGCGCTCCTGCTCGGCGGTGACGCACACCCCGCCGACCGGCATCGAGCGGGACAGCGAGCGGGCGACGTCGTCCAGGGTCGGGCCCATCTCGGCGAGGTGGTCCTCGCGGACGTTGCACAGCACGCCGATGGTGGAGCGGATCAGCTTGGTCTGGTTGACCTCCTGGAGCGCCGGCATGACGGCCATGCACTCGATCACCAGGGCGTCCGGCCGGTAGGTGGCGGCGCGGCGGACGATGCCGATCTGCTCGACCACATTGGCGATGCCGAACTTGCGGTAGACCGGCTCCTCGGTGGCGTCCGGATGGATGAACCGGGCCGCCGTGCCGGTGGTCTTGGCGACCGTCACCAGCCCGCCGCCGCGCAGCGCGCCCGCGCAGAGCCGGGTGATCGAGCTCTTGCCGCGGATGCCGTTGACCAGCACCCGGGTCGGGATCTGTTCCAGCGCGGCGAAGTGCCGGCGCTGCTCGACGATGCCGGCCACCAGCAGCACGGCGCAGCACACCAGCAGCACGACGTAGAGGAAGAGCACGGGAGGTCCTTCGGGCGGGGCTCAGCGGGCGTGCGCGGGCACGGGGACGGACTCGGGGGCGGCGGTGCGGCGGGGGCGGGCCGGTTCCTGACGGACCAGCTCCTGGCGGATCAGCTCCAGGCTCCGGGCGACGGCGCCGACCTCGTCGTGGTGGACGGGGTAGAGCACCGTCCGGCGGTCCCCGGCGGCCAGCGCCTCGGCGCTCGCCGCGAGCCGGCGCAGCGGCAGGCCGACCGCGATGAACAGCCAGCCGAGGCAGAGCGCGGCCGCGGCCAGGCCGAGCATGCCGGCCAGCACGGCCCGCCGGTCGGCCCGGTTCTCGTCCAGGTGCAGCCAGGCCACCGGGTGGGCGGTGACCACCGACCAGCCCAGCTTGGCCACGCTGCCGTTGCCGCCGAGCGGGGCGGCGGCGAACAGCGCCGGGTCGCCGCCGCCGCGCAGCACCTCGGCGGCGGCCGACTTCTTCGCCTGGGCCAGCAGGGCCCTGGCGCGGCCCTCGGGCAGCTCGCCGAAGGAGCTGTAGCCCTCGTTGGCGGCGAGCACCCGTTGCCGGTCGTCGACCAGCCAGACCCGGCCGAGGCCGGGGCGGACCAGCAGCCCGCTGAGGAAGTCCGTCTTGAACTCGCCGATCAGCACGGGCCCGGGCGGCTCGGCGGCGCCCTCCGACTCCGCGTCGGCGGGGGCGGCGGTGAGGGCCGCGCGGGCGGCGATCCGGGGCTCCCGGCCGGAGCTGTTGAGCAGCAGCACGCCGCTCGCGCCGAGGGCCTGCGGGCCGGTGCGGTGCGGGGCGTCGCCGGCGTGCGCGAGGACCTCGCCGTTCGCGCCGAGGACGTACAGCGCGCGGTAGCGGTCGTGCTCGGTGAGGGTGGCGCGCAGCAGGGCGTCGGCCTTGCCGACGGAGGCGCCGGCGAGTTCGGGGGCGAGCGAACGCAGGTCCGCGTAGCCCTCGTTGAGCGCCTGGCGGATCCGGTCGGCGGCGGTGTCGGTGCGGTCGCGCTGGCCCGCCACCACCTGGGTGGGGACCCGTACGGTCGGGTCGTTGCCGCCCAGGAACAGCAGCGGGCCGGACCAGCCGAGCACCAGGACGGCGCACAGCGCCAGCGGCAGTGCGGTGCCGGGGCGGCGCTTCGGCGCGGCGGGGGCCGGCGGGCGGGCCGGGTCGAGGAGTTGCAGCCGCAGCTCCTCCAGGGCGCGGGCGATCCGGCCGGCCTCCCTCCGCTTCGGGCCGCGGACCGGCAGGTCGAGCCGTTCGCCGCGGGTGAGCCGGCGGGACTCCAGGAACAGCCGCAGCAGCGGCCGCTGGAGGCTGCGGCTCAGGTACCACGCGAGCAGCAGGGCCAGGGCGAGCAGCGCGCCGGCGGCGGCCAGGCCGAGCGCGGGGTGGCGCAGGCTGCCGGGCTTGCCGTCGACGGTGCTGGTGGAGACCACGGTCAGGCCGAGCGGGGCGGCCGGGTCGTGCCCGCCCGTGGTGCCGACGGCGGCGTAGCCGGCGACCCGGCGCACGCCCTTGGCGTCCGGGCTGCCGGCCAGGCTGCCGGCGGCCGTCCCGCCGGGGGCCGGGCGCTCGCGGGCGGCGCGCTCCCGGGCGCCGGTGACCACGGCGCGGTCGGCCTCGGCGCCGAGTTCGGCGCCGGTGCTGTCCAGGACGGCGCCGGCGGCGTCGAGGACCTGGATGGTCTGTTCCTTGCGGGTCGCGATGCCGGGCAGCCGCAGGTTGTCGGAGGCGACCAGCAGGGCGCGGCCGTCGGCCTTGGTGGCGACCAGGGCGAAGGTGAGCAGCCGGGTGCCGGTGGCGGAGGGCACCAGGACGGGCGCGGGCGTGGTGTCGGTGACCCGGCTGAGGTCGAGGCCGGCCAGCGGCACGGTCTCGCCGCGGGCGGCGAGCAGCCTGCCGGTGTCGGGGCGGACCACCGCCGTGCCGCGCCACTTGTGGTACGCCTGGCCGAGCGCGGACAGCACCGCGGCCGGCTCGGCGGGCGCGGCGTCGTAGCGGGCGGCGGCCCGGCGCAGGTCGGTGGCGCTCTCGTGCAGCCCGGCGCGCAGCGAGGCCGCGGTGTCCTCGGCGGCGTACTGGTGGGACTCCCGGACGGCCTGCGGGGTGTCGTCGACGCGCAGCCCGCCGACGGCGAGCGCGGTGATGGCGGCGACGGCGAGCAGTAGCACCAGCAGCAGCGCGATGGGCGGGCGGATGCCTCCCAGCAGCGGCATGTCGGCCCGGCGGCGATAGCGGTGCTGTCGCGGCGGGTTGGGTGCCGTGCTCACGGGGCCTCGTTCTTCTCGGGGCTCGGCGCACCTGTCCCCGGGAGGTCCGCCGGCCTTCTCGTCGGTCAAGCACTGATCAAGAGTTGGTCAAGCCGGAACAGCGTACGAAGGAGATTTCGAAAAGTTGTCACGTTTCGGTGTCGATCGGATGCCGCTTGGAGATCTCTTTCCGCGAACCGGGCGTGGTGCGCGGCCCCGGGCGGCCCCCGGTGGTCCGCGGCGGGCGGCACGGTAGGTTCGACGGCCATGGAGACTCGGGGTTCGCGACGCCCGTTGCTGCTGTCGGCGGCGGTGCTGCTGGTGCTGGCGGCGCTCGCGGCGGTGCTGACGCTGGCCGTGCGCGGCTCCGCCGAGCGGCCGGCGGCGGGCGCTGCGGCGGGCGCCCCGGCGGGCCGGAGCGGACCGACCGGGCCCGCCCCGGTGGACCTGGCGGCCCTGGTCGACGGGTACACCGCCGGGTTCACCGCAGGCGGCCCGTACACCGCGCCGGACGCCGGGCAGCGCCGGGCGATCGCCGACGGCGTGCTCGGCGCGCTGGACGGGCAGGCCGAGCAGGCCGGGCGCTCGCTGGCGCGGGTCGGCTACCGGCTCACCGAGTTCACCGAGGCGGCGACCGGCCGCCGGGTGGCGGAGATCGCCGACGGCACGGACGCCGAGGGCCGCGGCTGGGGCCGGGTCTACCTGGACCTCTCGGCCCGGACGGGCTGGTCCGTGCAGGTGCCCCACCCGGTCTCGGACGCCCGTACCGAGGCGCTCGGGGTGGACCTCTTCCGGGCCGCGCCGGGCGGGGTGCTGGTGCTCGCCGGGGCGCACCGCCGGGCCGGGGCGGACGGCGCCTCGGACGTCGCGCACCGCGCCGACACGGTCTTCGCGGCGGTGGTCGAGGCGCTCACCGGGCGCGGCCTGCCCGGCATCCAGGTGCACGGCTTCGACGAGGGCAGCCTGCCCGGGCAGGACGCGGTGGTCTCCAGCGGCGCCGGCCAGCCGGGCCCGGCCGCCGAGCTGACCGCCACCGGGCTGGGGAAGGCCGGGTACGCGGCCTGCCGGGCCTGGCGGGAGAAGTGCGGGCAGCTCGGGGGCACCACCAACGTCGAGGGCCGGTTCGCGGCCGGGCTCGGCGTGCCGTGGCTGCACGTCGAGCTGGGCAACGGGCTGCGCACCGAGCCGGCCCGCCGCGTGGCGGTGGCCGGGGTGCTGGCGCAGACGGCCCGCGGCTGGGCCGCGGGTCAGGGCTAGCGGGCCAGGGTTAGCAGGTCAGGGCTAGCGGGTCAGGGCTAGCAGGGGCGGCGGCGCAGGTCCATCACGTAGTCGTGCGGGGCGCCGGCGCTCTCGGCGGCGTCGGCGACCAGGCCGAGGTAGCGGGCCGCGGGCAGGCCGCCCTCGTAGTCGTTGAGCACGTACGTCCAGACCGGGGTGTCGCCGTCCAGGGTCTGCGCGCGCAGTTTGATCTTGCGGTAGATGCCGAGCTGGACGCCCTCCCAGCGGTCCAGGCCCTCCTCGTCCATCGGCGCGACGTCGTACAGCGAGACGAAGACCTGGTCCTTCCCGTCCTCGACGACGGTGGCCAACGAGCCCTCCCAGCCGAGCTGTTCACCGCCGAAGGTGAGCCGCCAGCCGTCCAGCCACCCGGTGCCGCGCAGTGGTGAGTGCGGGGCGCGGCGGGTCATCTGCCGTGCATCGAGGTTGGTGGCATACGCGGCGTAAAGGGGCATGGGGGGAAGACTAGCCCGGTGGATGGACGGTCCGCGGCGACTGGGCGATCGCACAGAAGCCCGGACCCCGGCGTGGCGGCGTTCCCGGCGTGCGGGACAATGGTGCACGTGACTCGGATCGTGATCATCGGTGGCGGACCCGGCGGCTACGAGGCTGCGCTGGTGGCCGCGCAGCTCGGCGCGGAGGTGACCGTCGTCGACCGCGACGGTCTGGGCGGATCGGCGGTGCTCACCGACTGCGTGCCGTCGAAGACCCTGATCGCGACCGCGGAGGTGATGACCACCTTCGACAGCTCGTACGAGGAGCTGGGCATCACCGTCGCGCAGGACGAGGCCGCGGACGCGGCCAAGGTCATCGGCGTGGACCTGGGCAAGGTCAACCGCCGTGTGAAGCGGCTGGCGATCGCGCAGTCCCACGACATCACCCAGTCGGTCACCCGGGCCGGGGTCACCGTGCTGCGCGGCCGCGGCCGGCTCGGCGGCGGCGGGCAGGCGGTGGACGGTTCCCGCGAGGTGCTGGTGGACGCGCCGGACGGCACCGTCCAGTCGCTGCGCGCCGACGCGGTGCTGATCGCCACCGGCGCCCACCCCCGCGAGCTGCCGGACGCCCAGCCGGACGGCGAGCGGATCCTCACCTGGACCCAGGTGTACGACCTGGAGGAGCTGCCCCGCGAGCTGATCGTGGTCGGCTCCGGTGTGACCGGCGCGGAGTTCGCGGGTGCCTACCAGGCGCTCGGCTCCAAGGTCACCCTGGTCTCCAGCCGTGACCGGGTGCTGCCGGGCGAGGACCCGGACGCCGCCGAGGTGCTGGAGGACGTCTTCCGCCGCCGCGGCATGAACGTGATGGGCCGCTCGCGCGCCGAGAGCGTCAAGCGGATCGGCGACCGGGTCGAGGTGGCCCTCGCCGACGGCAAGGTGATCGAGGGCACGCACTGCCTGATGGCGGTCGGCTCGATCCCCAACACCGCGCAGATGGGCCTGGAGGAGGCCGGGGTCAAGCTCAACGACTGGGGCCAGATCCAGGTCGACCGGGTCTCCCGCACCAGCGCCCCGGGCGTCTACGCGGCCGGCGACTGCACCGGCGTCTTCATGCTCGCCTCGGTGGCGGCCATGCAGGGCCGGATCGCGATGTACCACGCGCTCGGCGACGCGGTGCAGCCGTTGAACCTGAAGACCGTCGCCTCCAACGTCTTCACCGACCCGGAGATCGCCACCGTCGGCTACACCGCGGCCGATGTGGAGTGCGGCAAGATGGACGCGGTCGTGGTCAAGCTGCCGCTGCGCGGCAACCCGCGGGCGAAGATGCAGGGCATCCGGGACGGCTTCGTGAAGCTGTTCTGCCGCCCGGGCACCGGCATCGTGGTGGGCGGCGTGGTCGTCGCCCCGCGGGCCAGCGAGCTCATCCACCCGATCGCGCTCGCGGTGGACGCCAATCTGACCGTCGAACAGGTGGCCAGCGCCTTCACCGTCTACCCGTCGGTCTCCGGCTCGACCGCCGAGGCCGCCCGGCAGCTGCACATCCGCAAGCGGGTCGAGAGCGAATCCTGAACCTCCGGCGCACAGTTGAGGGCGGCTGCCGATCGGCGGCCGCCTTTTGCGCAGGAGTGATCGTCACCCGGACGGCGGGCGCAGTCCCGGGCTGCTGACGGCGCGTATTGTACGGTCACGCGCCGCTCTTGCGTGAGCAATTCCAGCTACTAGCTGCAAACGCCTGAAAGCAGACGGTCACGCAGGTTACCGTCGGTTCTGTGTTTGCAGCAGAACGTCGCCAGTTGATCCTCGAAATGGTGCGCGCCAACGGAGCGGTCTCGCTCCGGGAGTTGGCCCGCGTCGTCCAGACCTCCGAAGTGACCGTGCGCCGCGACGTACGGGCACTGGAGGCAGAAGGGCTCCTCGACCGCCGGCACGGCGGCGCGGTGCTCCCCGGCGGCTTCAGCCGCGAACCCGGCTACCCGCAGAAGACCCACCTCTCCGCGGCGGAGAAGAGCGCCATCGCCGACCTCGCCGCCGGCCTGGTGGAGGAGGGGGACGCGGTGGTGGTCGGCGCCGGCACCACCACCCAGGAGCTGGCCCGCAGGCTGGCCAGGGTGCCCGGCCTCACCGTGGTCACCAACTCGCTGCTGGTCGCCCAGGCGCTGGCGCACGCCAACCGGGTGGAGGTGGTGATGACCGGCGGCACCCTGCGGGGTTCCAACTACGCGCTGGTCGGCAGCGGTGCCGAGCAGTCCCTGCACGGGCTGAGGGTCTCCAAGGCCTTCATCTCCGGCAGCGGGCTGACCGCCGAGCGGGGCCTGTCCACCGCCAACATGCTGTCCGCGAGCGTGGACCGGGCGCTGGTGCAGTCGGCCAACGAGGTCATCGTCCTCGCCGACCACACCAAGCTCGGCGCGGACTCCATGTTCCAGACCGTGCCCACCGAGAACATCACCCGGCTGGTCACGGACGAGCAGGCGACCGCCGACGACGGCACCGCCCGGCAACTCGACGCGATCGCCGACTGCGGGGTGCAGATCGACCTGGCGCCGCTCGGCGCCGCCCCCACCGGGGACGCCCCGGTGCACGGCACCGGCAGCGGGCCCGTCCACCAGACCCAGCCCGGCCCGCTGGCGCGCCGCCCCGCCCCGCCCCCCGGCGGCGCCCCGCTGCCCGGCCAGCGCCGGCCGGGCGCGCACGGAGGTCCGGGCGGTCCGGGCGGCCTGCCGGCCAGGCTGGCCGAGCTGGGCCTCCCGCGCGGGCGCTGAGGGTCCGTACCGCCGCGCGAACGCGGCCGGCCCGCACCCCGAGGGGGGTACGGGCCGGCCGGTGCTCCAGGGAGCGCGTCAGTCCTTGATCTCGCACAGCGCGGCGCCGCTGCTGACGCTCGCGCCCACCTCGGCCTTGAGGCCGACGACGGTGCCCGCCTTGTGCGCGTTCAGCGGCTGCTCCATCTTCATCGCCTCCAGGACCACGATCAGCTCGCCCTCGGCGACGACCTGGCCCTCCTCGACGGCGACCTTGACGATGGTGCCCTGCATCGGCGAGGCCAGGGTGTCACCGCTGACGGCCGAACCGGCCTTCTTGGCGCCCACCCGGCGCTTGGCCTTCGCGGCACCCGCCGCACCGGCCGCCGGGGCCGCCGAGACGCCCAGCGAGGACGGCAGCGAGACCTCGATCCGCTTGCCGCCGACCTCGACCACGACGGTCTCGCGGCCCTCGGCCTCCTCGCCGTCGCCGGCCGCGCCCGCGAACGGCGGGATGGTGTTGTCGAACTCGGTCTCGATCCACCGGGTGTAGATCGTGAACGGGCCCTCGCCGCCGTGCACCTCGGGCGCGAATGCCGGGTCGGTGACGACCGCCTGGTGGAACGGGATGGCGGTGGCCATGCCCTCCACCTTGAACTCGTTCAGCGCGCGGCGGGCCCGCTCCAGGGCCTGCTTGCGGTCCCGGCCGGAGACGATCAGCTTGGCCAGCAGGGAGTCCCAGGCCGGGCCGATGACCGAGCCGGTCTCCACGCCGGAGTCCAGCCGGACGCCCGGGCCGGACGGCGGCGCGAACAGCGTCACGGTGCCGGGCGCGGGCAGGAAGCCCCGGCCCGGGTCCTCGCCGTTGATGCGGAACTCGAACGAGTGGCCGCGCACCTCGGGGTCGCCGTAGCCCAGTTCCTCGCCGTCGGCGATCCGGAACATCTCGCGGACCAGGTCGAGTCCGGTGACCTCCTCGGTGACCGGGTGCTCGACCTGCAGCCGGGTGTTGACCTCCAGGAAGGAGATCGTGCCGTCCAGCGCCACCAGGAACTCGCAGGTTCCGGCGCCCTCGTAGCCGGCCTCCTTCAGGATGGCCTTGGACGCCCGGTACAGCTCGGCGTTCTGCTCGGCGGTCAGGAACGGCGCGGGCGCCTCCTCGACCAGCTTCTGGTGCCGGCGCTGCAGCGAGCAGTCACGGGTGGAGACGACCACCACGTTGCCGTGCTTGTCCGCGAGGCACTGGGTCTCCACGTGCCGCGGGTTGTCCAGGTAGCGCTCGACGAAACACTCGCCGCGGCCGAAGGCGGCGACGGCCTCGCGCACCGCGGACTCGTACAGCTCCGGGATCTCCTCCAGCGTGCGGGCGACCTTGAGGCCGCGGCCGCCGCCGCCGAAGGCCGCCTTGATGGCGACCGGAAGGCCGTGCTCCCGGGCGAACACGACCACCTCGTCGGCACCCGAGACCGGGTCCGGGGTCCCGGCGACCAGCGGCGCGCCGGCGCGCTGCGCCACGTGCCGGGCGGTGACCTTGTCACCGAGGTCGCGGATGGCCTGCGGGGGCGGGCCGATCCAGGTCAGGCCCGCGTCGAGGACGGCCTGGGCGAAGTCGGCGTTCTCCGACAGGAACCCGTAGCCGGGGTGGACGGCGTCGGCCCCGGAGTCCGCTGCGGCCTTCAGGACCTTGGCGATGTCCAGGTAACTGGTGCCGGGGGTGTCTCCACCCAGCGCGTAAGCCTCGTCGGCCGCGCGGACGTGCAGCGCATCCCGGTCCGGCTCGGCGTAGACGGCGACGCTGGCGATACCGGCGTCCGAGCAGGCCCGGGCGACGCGGACGGCGATTTCCCCGCGGTTGGCGATGAGCACCTTGCGCACTGTGGCTCCCTTCTTGAACCTGGTCGAGTTTATGGATTCCTGGGCGGTACCGGCGAGTAGCCCCAGGTTGTGAACTATCCCACACGGACGGTGATGAATTTCCGGGGCCCGTCGACCGCCCGTCCGGCGACGCCGCAGGTCGCGGCCGGTGCGGTCGAACCGGCCGGATCCACAGCGGGTGACCGGGCGTTGTCCGGTGCCCCGGTGGCATCGGACACACTCTCGCGCGGCCGGCTCAAACGACGGTGGAACGGGCGGCGGGCCGCCGCCGTCCTGCGGGCCCGGCCGTCAGGCCCAGAGGTCGACCAGCCGGACGTCCAGGTCGGCGAGCAGGGCGCGCAGCAGCGGCAGCGAGAGGCCGATGACGTTGCCCGGGTCGCCGTCGATGCCCTCGATGAACGGCGCCGAGCGCCCGTCCAGGGTGAACGCCCCGGCGACGTGCAGGGGCTCGCCGGAGGCCACGTAGGCGGCGATCTCGGCGTCGTCCGGGGTGCCGAAGCGGACGGTGGTGGACGCGGTCGCCGAGGACTGCCGGCCGGTCGCGGTGTCGATCACGCAGTGGCCGGTGCGCAGCACCCCGGCCCGGCCGCGCATCGACTGCCAGCGGGCGAGCGCCTCGGTGGCGTCGGCGGGCTTGCCGAGGGCCTGGCCGTCCAGCTCCAGGACGGAGTCGCAGCCGATCACCAGCTCGCCGCCGGTCAGTGCGGCGGCGACCGCCTTCGCCTTGGCCTCGGCCAGCACCAGGGCGAGTTCGGCCGGGGTGGCGGCGCTGATCGCGTCCTCGTCGACGCCGCTGACCACCACGCGCGGGTCGAGGCCCGCCTGGCGGAGCAGTCCGAGGCGGGCGGGGGAGGCGGAGGCGAGGACGAGGATGCGCTGGTCGGTCATGCCCCTCAGGGTAGGGGGTGCCGGTGTCCGCCGTTCGGGTGAACGGCGGTCGCGGCGATCGGGTGAGCGGCGGTCACAGCAGGAGGAGGACGGCGGCCACCATCGCGAGGGCGGCGAGCACCCGGCCGGCCCGGTGCAGCCGCTCCATCATCCGGCGGGCCTCCGGGGAGGGCTCGTCGCGGGGGTCTGACCAGAGCACACGTCCAGGGTGCGCCGCGCCCGGTCCCGGGCGCCTGAGTATCCGTACTCAGCTTTCGGGCAATCCGGGCGGACGGGCCCGAACGGGTGCGGAGTGGGGGGTGGGGCGGGGCCGGAAGCCCCACCCCCCCCCGCGGGGAAGCGC